>JAXDHL010000648.1:0-7055 GCA_034664525.1 Solirubrobacteraceae bacterium | reverse complement strand
GAGGTCGCCGCCGAGCGGCTCGGTGGCGACATCCACCGCGCCCTCCAGCCCGTGCCAGCTGCGCACCAGGGCGCCGCCGTCGACGCGCTCGGCCTCGCGGCCCGCCGCGATCGCCAGCCGGCCGGGCCCGCACTCGCGCTCGACGGCCTCGTCCCAGGTCAGCGCGCTGCCGAGGGCGTCGACCGGCTCGTCGCCGCGCATCGCCTGCCGGTGAACGACCTGCAGGAAGCGGACGCCGACGTCGACTGCCGGATCCCCCTCGACGAGCACCTGCGCGCGCATGACGCAGCGGTCGTCGGGGTGCAGCTCGCTGTGCGCGCGCGGGAACACGCAGCCGAACGTCCAGCGCTTGGTGTTCTTCAGCGCCGAGCGCCGGTAGGGCCACAGGACATAGCCCTCGTAGAGCACCGCGTCGGCGATCGCCTTGACCGGATCGGTCACGACCGGTCCTCCAGCAGCCGGTCGACGACGTCCTCCCAGCTCGCCAGCGCCGCGCGCGACTTGAACGCGACGAGCCGGTCGAAGGCGCGCTTGTCGATGCGCAGCCAGGCGCTGTCGTGGAAGTGCGCCTCCATCGTCGCCTTCCAGGTGCGCACCGGCAGCCGCAGCTCCGCCTCCTGCTCCCACGGGATGCGGGTGGTCTGCAGCCGCCCGTCCTCGCCGGCGTAGAACACGCTGCCGCTGAACAGGAACTCGAGCGGCACCTCGCCGTCGGCGAGCGCGTCCAGGTAGCGTGAGGCGACCACCTCGAGGTCGTAGGAGCACGCCACGTCGAGGTCCACCACGACGCTGCCCTCGAACGGCGGCACGACGAGCGTCTGCCGCGTCCACAGCAGCGTGCGCAGCGTGTCACCCCAGCTCTTGACCGGCCCGAAGAGCTCGAACAGCCGGTCGTGGGCCGACGCGTCGTACGCGCGCCGGCGGGCCGCGATCTGCAGTTGCACGTCGAGCAGCAGCGAGCGCACCGCATGCCCGCTCGGGCAGGCGACCTCCACCGAGAAGCGCAGGGTCGGCACCGCCGTGTGCCGGGCCGGCGCGGCGTCCAGCACCGCGAAGGCCAGCTGGGGGATGGAGGCCGCGATCGCCACTAGGCCGGCGGGAGGTTCGGCATCCGCGGGTCGATCGGGTCGCGCGCCTTCGGGTTGACCCCGGTCGAGGCGGCGGCGGTGCGGCGGCCGTCCGGCAGGAAGCCGGCCTGCTGCTCGTAGTTGCCCTTCGCGTTGCCCTGCGGGATGCCCTTCACGTGGGTCGGGTCGTGCTGCTGCGCGTCGGCCTTGCCCAATCTGATCTGCGCCATCGTCATCCCCTTTCCGCGCTCGCGCGCGGGGTCGTCGCCGGTCGTGAGCGGCGGTCGAGAGCGTCGAAGAACTCGGCGATCCCCGCCCAGACCTCCTTGCCGCCGGTGAAGCCGCGCCAGCGGGTCCGGATCAGCCCGACGAGCGCGTAGCAGTCGTCGATCGGGACCAGCCACTGGCGGCGCGCGCCGCGCGCCCGGTCGACCAGCAGCGCCTCGACGTCCGGCGCGAGGTCGAGCAGGATCGGGTTCGCCGCCTCCAACGCCTGCCAGGCGTCGAACGTCAGCAGCGACTCCGTCGGCCCCATCGGGCTCGGGTAGTACGCGCTGACGCGCTCGGCCGCCGTGTTGTGGAAGAAGAACGCCATGTCGACCGGCAGGCGGAGCTCCTCCCACATGAGGTCGTCGAGGACGAAGTCGTCCAGCCGCAGGCGGCGCCGCGGGATCAGCCGGTAGTGGCCGGCGCCCGCCGCCGCGGAGTCGAACAGGATCGAGCACGCCTGGCAGGCGCACATCGGCTCGCGCGAGCGCAGGTCGAGCATGTGCCGGTGCTCGGCCGGCACCGGCAGCCCGCAGAGGTCGCAGTGCTCCTGCTCGGCGGCGGGCATCGCCGGCGGCGCCTGGGCGAGCCGCCGCAACCGCGACGTCGCGAGCGTCATCCGGCCACCGCGAGCGAGACCTCGCCGGCTTCGCCGACCAGCAGCGGAACGGGCTGGAGGTGCAGCTGCGGGGCGTCCAGGCAGCGCCCGGCGCCGCGCACGTCGTAGCGGTGGTCGCACGTGGTGCACGCGAGCTGGATGCCGTTCAGGCTCGCGGCGGCCAGCGACGCGCCGCAGCCCGGGCAGATGGCGCGGTAGGCGTACTGCGTCCCGTCCACGCGCACGAAGACCAGGTCCGCACCGTCGACGCGGCGCAGGACCGGCCCATTGCCGGTGAAGGCGATGCCCTTCGGGGTCGTCCAGCCCCGAGACGGGCCGGCGAGCTCGATCTGCAGCAGCGGCGCTTCCTCCTGCGGCGCCCCGTCCGCCTCCACCCGGTCGACGTCGGGCGCCGCCTTGTAGATCGCCGACTCGATCGCGAGCTTGAGCGTCATCGTCGAGGACGGGCAGCCGCTGCAGCTGCCCTCGAGGCGCAACCGCACCACGCCGTCCTCGGTTCCCAGCAGCTCGACGTTTCCGCCGTGGGACTCCAGGTAGGGGCGGACGTCGTTCAGCGCCCCGAGCACGCGGTCGCGCAGCGGGACGGGATGCAGGCCGTGCACCAGCAGCAGGTGCGCGACCAGCGGGTCGGCGGCGACGGCCCCGGCGAGCGAGCCGTCGTCGTCGTGGGCGGCCACGTGGTCGACGAAGCGCCCCAGGCCCTCGCCGTAGAGGTCCAGCAGCGCGGTGACGGCGTCGAGCGCCGTCGCCCGCGCGGGATCGTCGAGGCGCTCGAGCTCCTCGAGCAGCGCCTCGACGCGCGCGACGGGATCCGGGGCCACCACGCTCATGAGTGCGAGTGCTCTCCGAAGATCGGCGAGTGCACCTGCTTGATCGTCCGGCCCTTGCCCATGTACATGTGCACGCCGCAGGGCAGGCACGGGTCGAACGAGCGGACCGCCCGCATGATGTCGATGCCGCGGAAGCCGGCCTCGTCGCTCTCCTCGAAGATCGGCTGCCCGCCGACCGCGTCCTCGTACGGCCCCGGAGTCCCGTAGGAGTCGGTCGGCGACCCGTTCCAGGGCGTCGGCGGGTACGGGTGGTAGTTGGCGATCTTGCCCTCGCGGATGACCAGGTGGTGGCTGAGCACGCCGCGCACCGCCTCGTGGAACCCGCAGCCGATCGCCTCCTCGGGGACGTCGAAGTCCTCGAAGACCTTCGTCTGGCCGGCGCGGACCTCGGCGAACGCCCGGTCGAGGAAGTGCATGGCCATGGCGGCCGAGTAGGCGACGAAGTAGATCCGCGCGCGGTTGCGCTCGATCGCGTTCGACCACGGCGGGACCTTCCACTCCAGCGTCGCCTCGGGCGTGTTCGGCGTCTTGGGCAGGTTGATCAGGACGCTGTTGCCGGTCGACTTCACGTACGGCGTGTCGACCTTGTTGGCGAGCGCGGTCGCCCACAGGCGCGCCAGCGCGCCGCCGCCGGTGTCGAGCGCGAGGTTGTCGCCCGTGCGCTTGTCGAACCAGCGCGGGCTCATCACCCACGAGTAGTTGCCGCCGTCGAGGTCGCGCTTCTGCGGCTTGGGGATCGTGGTCTGGTTCCACGGGTGGCGCTTGTCGACCGGGTTCCCGAGCGGGTCCTTCTCGACGAAGGTCTCCTCCCCGACCCAGTCCTGGTAGTAGGACGAGCCGAGCAGGATCCGGATCCCGAGATTGATGTCGACGAGGTTGGTGGTGACAAGCTCGCCGTC
Source organism: Solirubrobacteraceae bacterium (assembly GCA_034664525.1). Taxonomy (GTDB): domain Bacteria; phylum Actinomycetota; class Thermoleophilia; order Solirubrobacterales; family Solirubrobacteraceae; genus DATLGB01. The sequence goes on along the minus strand of JAXDHL010000648.1, from coordinate 3,373 downwards.
GACCACGACACCCGGGGTGACGAACATCTCGTTGCCCCAGTGGTCCATGTCCCGGTAGTCGTAGTTGACGTGGTCCGGGTTGTTCCAGGCGCCCCAGCAGCCGAGCAGGATGCGCCGCCGCCCGACCTCCTCGTAGCCCGGCATCGCCTCGTACATGAAGTCGAACACGTCGTCGTTCATGGCGACGGCCTTCTTGATGAAGTCGAAGCAGCGCAGCAGCCGGCTCAGGTAGTCGGTCAGCAGCGTCGGCGTCGGCTGCGTGCCCACCCCGCCCGGGTAGATCGTGGACGGGTGCACGTGGCGCCCCTCCATCAGGCAGATCATCTCGCGCCCGATGCGGCTCATGTGGAGCGCTTCCTTGTACGTCTCACCCGTGAACGGGTTGTACGACGCCATGATGTCGCCGATGGTCTTGTAGCCGTGGATCGCGGCCCCGCGCGCGTCGGCCTTCTCGGCCTTCGCCCACACGCTCGGCGTCGTCTCGCGCACCATCTGCTCGCAGTAGTCCACGAACACCAGGTTGTCCTGGAAGATGATGTGGTCGAAGATGTACTCGGCCGCCTCGCCGAGGTTGACGATCCACTCGGCCAGCGGCGGCGGCTTGACGCCGTAGGCCATCTGCTGCGCGTAGCAGGAGCAGACCGCGTGGTTGTCGCCACAGATGCCGCAGATGCGGCTGGTGATGAAATGCGCGTCCCGCGGGTCCTTGCCCTTCATGAAGATGCTGTAGCCGCGGAACAGCGACGACGTCGCCTTGCACGAGAGGACCTCGCGGTTGGCGAAGTCGATCTTGGTGTAGATGCCGAGGTTCCCGACGATGCGCGTGATCGGGTCCCACGCCATGTCGACGACGCGACCGGCCTCCGGCTTGACCTCTTCTCGCAGGGCCATGTCAGTTCCCCCACCGCGGCTCGTAGCCGGTCGTCAGCTTGTCGCCGTTGTGGCGCCACTTGGTCTCTTTGTTCATCGTGGTGTTCGTGATGCCGCGCAGCCGCCGGATCATCTGGCCGTAGCCCTTGGTCAGCGCCGAGGAGAGCCCGCCGCCCGGAGGCGCGTCCATGAACGGCATGAACTTGTCCGGGAACCCGGGCATCGTGCAGCCGATGCAGATGCCGCCCACGTTCGGGCAGCCGCCGATGCCGGCCATCCACCCGCGCTTCGGGACGTTGCAGTTGACCACCGGCCCCCAGCAGCCGATCTTCACCTGGCACTTCGGCGAGTTGTAGTCCGACGCGAAGTCGCCTTGCTCGTAGTAGCCCGCCCGGTCGCAGCCCTCGTGCACGGTCTTGCCGAACAGCCACTGCGGGCGCAGCTGGTCGTCGAGCGGGATCACGGGCGCCAGGCCGGCCGCCTGGTAGAGCAGCCAGGTCAGCGTCTCCATGAAGTTCTCCGGCTGGACGGGGCAGCCGGGGATGTTGACGATCGGCAGGCCGCCGGCCGACCGGAAGTCCCACCCGAGATAGTCGGCCAGGCCCATGCAGCCGGTCGGGTTGCCCGCCATCGCGTGGATGCCGCCGTAGGTCGCGCACGTGCCGATCGCGACCACGCCCCATGCCTTCTGGGGCAGGCGGTCCAGCCACCAGTTGAGCGTCAGCGGCTCCCCGGTCGCCAGGTCGTTGCCGAACGAGGTCCAGTAGCCGTCGCCGTTGATCTTCTCGTTCGGGATCGAGCCCTCGATGACGAGCACGAACGGTGCGCCGAGCTTGTCCTCGAGCGCATCGCGGAACGGCTTCAGGAACTCCTCACCGCCGAGCGTGGGCGACAGCACCTTGTTGTGGAGGTGGACCTTCGGCAGGCCCGGGATCGCCCCGAGCAGGACGTCCTCGATGCCGGGCTGGCCGGCCGCGGTGATCGACACCGTGTCCCCGTCGCAGCTCATGCCCTCCGAGATCCAGAGGATGTGGACCTCCTCGACGCCTGCCGCCACCGGCTCAGTGGTCGCCATGGACCATCCCTCCCGTCGTGGTCAACGCTGGTTCGTCGTCGATCTCGAGCGAGTCCACCAGCAGCTCCTCGCCCTTGAGCACTTCCAGGTCCAGCCCGTCGCATCCGCCGCACGTGAGCGGGAAGCCGGCCAGGGTCGTGACGGTGCCGCAGTCGCGGCAGCGCCCCTCCGCGGGGACCTCCTCGATCGCGAGCTCGGCACCGTCGAGGCACGTGCCCTCGGTCAGCAGCTGGAACGAGAACGCGAGCGAGGACGGCACGACCTGGCGCAGATGCCCGACGAGCACCTCCACCTTCGTGACGCGCCGGCCGCGAGCGTGCTGCTCGGCGATCCGCACGATCGCGTCCGCGATGGCGAGCTCGTGCATCAGCAGATCCTCGGCAGCGGGTCGCCGACGAGCTGGTCCATGACACGCCGGCCGCCGAACGCGGTCGCGACCAGCACCATGCCGGGCGGGTCCTGGCGGACCTCGCCGATGTCCGCCGCCCCCTCACAGCCCGGCACCGCGCGGAGCGCCGCCAGGGCCGCGTCGGCTCGCTCGGGCGCGACGGCGGCCACCAGGCGGCCCTCGTTGGCGACGTACATCGGATCGATGCCGAGGATCTCGGCGGCGCCGACGACCTCCGGGCGGACCGGCACGTCGGCCTCGCGCACGACCATCGCGACGCCGGATGCGCGCGCGAGCTCGTTGAGCACGGAGGCGACCCCACCCCGCGTGGCGTCGCGCAGGCAGTGGAGGTCGCTTCCCGCCGCGTCGAGCAGCGCGTCGACCGCCGGCCACAGCGTGCAGGTGTCGGACTCGATCTCGGCGTCGAGCTCGAACTCGCCGCGGGCCAGCATGATCGCGGTCCCGTGCTCGCCGATCGTGCCGGACACGAGCAGGCGGTCGCCGGGCCGCAGGGCCGCGGGGTGCAGCCGTGCCCGCGGGTCGCGCAGGCCGATGCCGGTCGTGCAGATGTACATGCCGTCGCAGCGGCCGCGCTCGACGACCTTGGTGTCGCCGGCCACGACCTCGACGCCCGCATGACGTGATGCCGTCGCGATCGCCTCGACCTCGCCCTTCAGGTCCTCGGCGGACAGCCCCTCCTCCAGCACCAGGGCGACGGTGATCGCGAACGGCCGGGCGCCGGAGACGGCGAGGTCGTTGACGGTGCCGTTGACCGCCAGCTCGCCGATCGAGCCGCCGGGAAAGCGCATCGGCTTGACCACGAACGTGTCGGTGGTCATCGCGATCTCCGCGCCGCCGAGTCGCAGCATCGCGGCGTCGGCCATCTCGGCCTGGGTCTCGGACGCGAAGGCCGGCGCGAACAGCCCCTCGATCATCGACTGGGTCGCCTTGCCGCCCGCCCCGTGGGCCATCGTGACCTGCGCGTCGCGGAACTTGCCGCGCTTGGCGCGCGTCTTCTCGATGATCCCGAGGATCCGCTC
>JAXDHL010000647.1:0-2573 GCA_034664525.1 Solirubrobacteraceae bacterium | reverse complement strand
AGCCGCCGCGAGTGGGGCAACGACCTGGCCGAGTTCGTCGCGATCGGCACCGCGGTCCGCCACCGCGAGGGCGAGCTGCACCGGGCTCCCAGCGGCCGCCCGTTCACCAGCGACCTGTCAGGCCAGGACTTCTACACGTTGCTCTCGGCCGGCTCCCGGCCGGTGTCGATGGTGATGGGCACGTGCGTCTACCACGTCGCCCACCAGGGGCTGGGCAGCTGGATGAAGCGGGTCGGGCGCAACGTCGAGATGCCGAACTTCACGCAGGCGCTGTACGACGCCCGCGAGCTGGCGATGGAGCGGATGCAGGCCGAGGCGGAGGCCGCCGAGGCCGAGGGCATCGTCGGCGTGCAGCTCGTCGAGGGCAACCACGGGTGGAGCTCGCACGTGCTGGAGTACTTCGCCGTCGGCACCGCGGTCGTGCCGACGTCCGAGTCGCACGAGATCCCGCCGCCCTCGCTGGTGCTGAACCTCAACGACCAGCGCCAGAGCGGGTTCCGCGGCTTCTGAGCGGCCGCCGGGCCTGCACGGCCCGTGGGTCGCGCCGCTGCCGCGTCGAACGTCCGCGGCCAAACGGTTAACGCCGCGGTCACAGCATCTTGGCGGCCCCTTCACAGATCATCGTCCTGAGCAGGGCAAAGTCCTCATCGGTATCGATGACCGACGGGGGGAACGACGATGTCGCCGAGCGGGGCAAGCCGCGCCGATCTGCACTGCCACTCGACCGCGTCGCAGCTGTCCAAGCTCGGCGTCCAGCGCGCGCTCGGACTGCCCGAGTGCGCCACGCCGCCGGAGGAGGTCCTGGAGCTCGCGGTGCGGCGCGGCATGGACTTCGTGACGATCACCGACCACGACACGATCGACGGGGTCGTCCGGATCGCCGGCGACCCGCGCGTCTTCGTCTCGGTGGAGCTGACCTGCTCGTTTCGCGAGGAGCCGCAGGCGGTCCACGTCCTGGTCTTCGGGATCGACCCCGACCAGTTCGCCGCCCTCCAGGAGCGCAGCCACTGCGTGGAGTCGGTCGCCGAGTACCTGCACGAGCACGAGATCGCCTGTGCGCTGGCGCACCCGTTCTACGCCGTGCGGGCGCCGCTGACGCCGCGCCACCGTCGTCGCCTCGCCCAGCTCTTCGGCGCTTGGGAGGTCCGCAACGGGGCCCGCGCCAAGGAGCTCAACCTGCCGGCCTTCGTCTACGTCGAGACGCACGGGGGGACCGGCGTCGGCGGCTCCGACGACCACGCCGGCGTCGACATCGGCCGCACGTGGACCGAGACGCCGCGGGCCCACAGCCCGCAGGAGTTCCTGGCGCACATCCGCGCCGGCCGTGCCCGCGCCCGCGGCGACCAGGGCAGCGCCGCGAAGTGGACGCACGCCGCGATGGCGCTGGCCGTCCGCACGCTCGAGCGTGACGGCGCCGCGGCCGCGCTGAAGCCCGCGACCGTCCTGCGCATGGTCGAGCGGGTGATGGCCGAGGGCGACGCGCGCGGCGGCGCCATGGGGGCCGACCTGGAGCCCGGCGACGCCCGCGCGCTGCTGCGCGCGTGGCTGAACGCCGTCGAGCTCGACGGCCTCAGCTCCGGCGACCTGCTCGCCGCGATGCAGGACGACGGCTTCCGCCACGCCGACCTGTTCCGCCGCGCACGCCGCTGCCACGAGCGCAAGCTCGCACGGGCGGGCGACGAGATCGTGACCGGCGTCGGCGCCGACGGGGCGGCCGGGATCGCGACGGCCGCCGCGCACCTCTTCGACGCGTGCGTCGCGGCGATCCCCTACGCGCCCGCCGCCGCGTTCTTGGGCAAGGAGAAGTCCAAGCTCGCCGTGGGCGAGGACGAGCCACGACGCGTCGCGCTGGTCGCCGACGGCGTCGGCGGCATGCACGACGTGACCCACACCCTGGAGGAGCTTCGCCATCGCGGCGTCCCGGGGTTCGAGGTCGAGGTCGTCTCCACCGATCTCATCGCCGACCGCCGCCTCGGCGCGGTCGCGGAGGTCGAGGTCCCGTTCTCCGCGGGCCTGCAGGTCGGCGTCCCGAGCCTGCCGACGATCGTCGAAGCGCTCGCCGAGGGCCGCTACGACCTCGTGCACCTGTGCTCGCCGGGCCCCGCCGGCGTCGCCGCGCTGCTCACCGCGCGCGTCATGGACCTCCCGGTCCTCGGCAGCTACCACACCGAGCTGGCCGCCTACGCCGGGCTGCGCTCGGCCGATCCGACGCTGGAGGCTTTTGCGCGCGGGGCCATGGCCATGTTCTACGGCCAGTGCTCGGTCGTGCTCTCGCCGAGCGAGGCCAGCGACGCCGTGCTCGGCACGCTGGGCATCCCGGCGCAGCGCATCGGGCGCTGGGACCGCGGAGTGGACGTGGAGCGCTTCTCGCCGCAGCGGCGCGTCGCCGGCCGCTTCGGGGACGCCATCAACGTCCTCTACGCCGGGCGGCTGACGCAGGAGAAGGGCGCCGACCTCCTGGCGGAGGCCTTCCTGGCGGCGCGGGCCCAGGATCCCCGGCTGCACCTCGTGCTCGCCGGCGGAGGACCGGAGGAGCCGGTCCTGCGCGAGCGCCTGGGCGCGCACGCGACGTT
>JAXDHL010000646.1:0-4821 GCA_034664525.1 Solirubrobacteraceae bacterium | reverse complement strand
GTCGCCGATCAGCCCGGCCGACAGCCAGTGGTCGACGAGCAGGCGATCGAGCAGCGGGTGGCCGCCGGCGCGCTCCCACAGCAGCCGGGCGACTCCCGGCGGCGGCTCGGCGGCCGGGAAGCGCGCGGCCAGCCGGGCGGCGACCGCCGCCGGATCCAGCCGGCCGAGCGTCACCAGGTCGGCGTGGCCGGCGAGGCAGAGCTCGCGCAGGTCGCGCGCCAGCGGCTCCGCGGCTGGGCCGGGCGCGTACGTGAGGACGACGAGCAGGCGCGTTGGACTGCGGCGACGCGCCAGCGCGCCGAGCAGCTCGCGCGTGGCGCCGTCGGCCTGCTCGAGATCCTCGACCGCGAGCACCACCGGCCGCTCGGCGGCGACGTGCTCCAGCGCGTCGATCAGCTGGCGCACCATCCGCTCGCCGGTGACCCCATGCGGCTCGCCGGCCCCGCGGCCGGCGAGCCACGGCATGTGAGCGAGCCAGGCGGGCGCGCGCGCGGCGAGCGTCGCGGCGACCGCCTCGTCGTCGGCCAGCCGGCCGAGCGCATCCAGCAGCGGCGCGTACGCGTCCGCGCGGCCATGCGCCTCCCCGTGGGCCACCAGCGTGTCCCCGGCGCGGTCGAGGAAGGCGTCCAGCAGCGCCCGCTTGCCGATCCCCGGCTCGCCGGTGATGACGACGACCCGGCTTTGACCGCCGCGGGCGGCGTCGAGCGCACGCTGCAGGCAGGCGAGCTCGCGCTCGCGACCCGGGAGCGTCTCCGCCGGCCGGGGAGCGGGCGGCGATGACGGCGCCGGGGCCGCCCTCGCCGCCGCCAGGCCGGGCTCCTGCAGCAGCACCGCGCGCTCGAGCTCGCGCAGCGCCGGCGAGGGCTCGATCCCGAGCTCGTCGTCGAGCCGCGCCCGGAACGCCTGGTAGGCCGCCAGCGCCTCCGCCTGCCGCGCCGCGCGGTAGAGCGCCAGGATCAGCTGCCCGTGCAGGCGCTCGCGCAGCGGGTGGCGGCGGGTGAGGGCCTCGAGGTCGCCGATCACCGACGTGTGGTGGCCGAGTGCCAGCTCGGCGTCGATCCGCTGCTCGACGCACTCGAGCCGCAGCTCCTCCAGCCGCATCGCCTCCCCGGCCGCGAACGGCTCCGCCGTGAACTCGGCCAGCGCCGGCCCGCGCCACAGCGCGAGCGCCTCGCCCAGCCGCGTGGCCGCGAGCGGCGCGTCGCCGGCCTCGAGCGCCGCCCGCCCGTCGAGCGCGAGCCGCTCGAAGCGGTCGAGGTCGCACGCCCCCGGCTCGACGTGCAGCACGTAGCCGGGCGGGCGGGTCTCCAGCATGCCCTTCGGGAGCGCCTTGCGGAGGCCGGAGACGTAGATCTGCACCATCTTCGGCGCCGAGTCCGGCAGCCGGTCGCCCCATAGGTCGTCCAGCAGCCGCTCGACGGCGACGGTCCGACCGGCGTCGAGCAGCAGCCGCGCGAGCAGGGCGCGCTGCTTCCGAGGCCCGAGGCGGAGCGGCCCCGCGTGGCCGCTCGCCTCGAGCGGACCTAGGACACGGAACTCCATCGGTTCCCCGCAACGCTACCTGGCGCGGAGGCGGGCAGCCGGAGGTCCAGTTCGAGGTCGAGGACGCCGTGCGAGCCGCCGCGGCTCCGGAAGCCGAGCTTGGCGCACAGCCCGCGCGCCGGCTCGTTCTCCCACAGCGTCGTCGCGGACAGCTTCGCGAAGCCGTTCATGGCCGCCCGCGCGATCACGCGGCGCGCCAGCGCGGTGCCGAGCCCGCGCCGCTGCCACGCGTCCGCGACGACGACGGCAAAGTCGCCATGGCCGGAGCTGCCGAGCGCGTAGCGGGCCACGCCGACGATCTCCTCCGTGGCCGGGTCGATGGCCACGAACGCCTCATGGGTGACATGGTCGACGTCGGTGAGGTAGGTGAGCTCACGCGCGGTGAGCTCGTTCTTGGGGCCGAGGAACCGGTGGTAGCGGCTCTCGGGGCTCAGGCGATCGAAGGCGGCGGCCAGCGCGTGGCGGTCCCGCGCCTGGACCGGACGGAGGGAGACGGCGGGGGAGGACATGGCCGCAGAGAACGCCATCCCGGTAACCGCGCGGTTGGTGCCCGCGTTTACCGGCGATCAACCGGGGGCGAACCGGCGGGCCCGACGGTTCGGTCCATGTACGCCGCCAACAATTACGTCATCCGCCAGGCCTCCGACCAGGACGCCTCGGCGCTCGACCACATCGCCGCCCTGGACTCCCAGGGCCCCATCTCAACCGACGCACTGGTCGGCGAGCTCGACGGCTCCCCCGCCGCCGCCATCTCGCTCGTGTCCGGGCGCGTGATCGCGGACCCATTCCGCCCGACCGCGATCCTGGTCGCCCAGCTGCGGGCGCGCGCCGGCGGCATCGTCGCCGCCGGCCGCCGCCCGCGCCTGCGCGACCGCATCCGCGCCGGGATCCGGCCCGCGCCGGTGCACTCGCCGATCCACCAGCAGGCCGGGCTCTGATCCGTCCCCTCCGGCACCGGACGGCGCGCCCTCCCTGGGAGCGGGGGCGCGCCGTCGGAGGGCCCTCCTACAGATTCACCGCGCGCGGCAGCGTGAAGGTTGGGTACAGCTTCGGGTTGGCCGGCGTGTTGCGCACGCTCGTGGAGAGCCGGTAGACGGCCGCGGTCTGCCCCTTCGGCGCAGTGACGGTGACCGAGAAGCGCCCGCTCGGCGCCGGCTTGATCCGGGCCACCGTGGCGGTCTTCGAGCAGGTGACGCGGCGCTTGACCACGATCGTCTGCACCGGCGTCCCGAGCGGGCGCGTCACGCGCCCCACGATCCGGACCTTGCCGCCGGAGCTCGTGACCGAGTCGACGATCATCCGCCTCGTCAGCTTCAGGTTCAGCGAGCGCTCGGAGCCGATCACCGCCGTGTAGCGGGCGCGGTTGGTGGCGCGGATGTTCGCCGCCGGCAGCGGTGCCGTCGTCGCGAACGAGCCGTCCTTTTTGACCTTCGCCCGGGCGACCGTCCGGTTCCCGACGGCGAAGACGATCTTGACCGTGCGCCCGACGTACTGCTTGTCGGCGGCGCCGATCAGCTTGACGTGCCCGCCCTGGCGCAGCACGTCGATCAGGACGATCTTGCGCTTGGTGCAGGCGAGGGCGAGGTCGCTCGCCGTCTGCCCCGAGCCGGCGCCGGTCGAGGGCGCGGCGGAGCAGTCGACGCCGCCGTCGGAGATCGCGGCCTGGCCGACGGCGAGGTCGGCGACGCTCTGGCCGGCGATCGACGCGCTGATGTGCAGCGCCCGCTGGACGAGCGCGCCGGCCGTTGCGGTCTGGTCGCCCGGGGTGACCTTGACGTTGGCGAGCGTGGCGGGGATCTGGACCAGCGGGCCGGCCGGCAGCGCGGCCTGGAGCGCCGTCAGCAGCGTCGGGGCCCCCACCGTGGCCGGGACGCCGAGGACCGTCACCTTCGCCAGCGTGAGGTCGAGCTGCGAGAGGTCGATGCTGCCCGAGTCGAGCAGGGTCAGCGTCTTGTCGGCGAGCGACCCGGTGCCGAGCTGCTGGCCGGCGATCGTGATGTCGGCGATCTGGGCGGAGCCGCTGAGCTGGGGCGCGCCGTTGCTGCACTGGCCGCCGGCGTAGGCGACCGCGCCCTTGACGTTCAGCAGGTCGAGCGACGGCAGCTTGCGGTTCGGGAGCAGCGCCTGGATCGCGGGGGTGAGGTCGACCTCGGCGAGCGTCGGGACGGGGATCACGCCCAGCGGGACCGTCACCTGGACCTTGCTCAGCGCGTCCGGGATCGCGATCTCCGGCAGCGTGATCGGCAGCGACGGCGCCGAGTGGATGGCGAGGTCGACCACGCCGCCGATCGCGAGCGCCGAGTTCGCGCCCGCCGTCGTGGACGCGGCGAGCGCGCCGACGTCGAGCAGCGGCGGGACCGACAGCGGGGCGCCGCCATTGCCGGAGGTGCAGTCGGCGGTGGCCGAGCCGGTCGTGACCGCGCCGGGCAGCGCCTGGCCGAGCACGGAGCCGGTGAGCGCGCCGGCCGAGCAGCGCCATCCGGCGGCGTCGGCTGGAGCCGGAAGGGCGAATGCCGGGGCGCTCGCGGCGATGCCGAGCAGCAGGGCGGTGCGGATGCGGAACGACAGAGGCATGGCGGTGACCCACTTGCACTAACGGCACTCGCCGTGCCGGACTTGAGGATGCTGGCAGAGTCCCCGGCGTGTGGTCCAGCGTTCCGCTCTGGCAGGACGAGCCCTACACGCCGCGGCCGGCGCTGCGGGGCGCGGTCGATGCCGACGTGTGCGTGATCGGCGCAGGCGCCGGCGGGCTGGCGACGGCGTGGCACCTGGCGACGCGCGGCGCGTCGGTCGCGATGCTCGAGGCGCGCGAGGTCGCGTCGGGCGCCAGCGGACGCAACGGCGGCTTCTTCATCGCCGGGCCGGCGCCGATGTACCACGAGGCGGTGGCGCGCTGGGGGCGCGAGCGGGCGGTCGCGATCCAGCACGCGACGCTCGACGCCCAGCGCGAGATGCTCGGCGTGGCGGTGGCGATCCGGGCCCGCTCGCACTTCCGGATGATGGGGATGCTGCGGGTGGGGATGGACGCCGCCGAGGCCGCCGACGTGCGCGCCCACCAGGCGGCGCTGGCGCGCGATGGGTTCGCGGGCGAGGTCGTGGCCGGCGCGGACCTGCCGCCGCCCCTGGCCCGCGAAGACCGGCTCGGGCTCTATCTCGACCACGACGGCGGCGTCCATCCGGTGCGCTGGCTGCGGATGCGCGCCGCGGCGCTCGAGCGCGAGCACGGTACGCGGATCTTCGAGGGCACACGGGTGACGTGCGCGCCGCGGGTCGCCGGCG
>JAXDHL010000645.1:0-11885 GCA_034664525.1 Solirubrobacteraceae bacterium | reverse complement strand
GACCTCGGGAGCCTGCCGGTCGTCGCGGTCGTCGTCGCCCTGACCGCGGTCTCCGCCGTGCGCCGCCGGGGCCGGGTCGACCAGGCGATCGCGCTCGTGGGCGGCTTCGTCATCGTCGTCGCGCTCGTGCACATGACGAAGGACTTCTGGGACCGCCCGCGGCCCACCGGGCGGCTCCAGAACGTGGTCGGGACGTCCTATCCCTCGGGCCACGCGGCCTATGCCGCGACCTACGTCGCGTGCGCGTTCGTGGTCGGCGGTCGCCGCCTGCTGGCCGCCGCGGTGGGGGTCACGATGGCGATCGGCCTCAGCCGCCTCTATCTTCATGTGCACTTCCTGACGGATGTGGTCGGGGGCTACGCCCTCACGATCGCGGTCTTCGCACTCCTGCTGCGCCCTTGAGCAACACCGCCATCACCTACCTGATCGCCGCCGTGGTCGGGGTCACGAGCCTCTCCTTGTGGACGTGGCTGATCGCCGTGCCCGCCTTCACGGCGTACAGCCGCTGGTGGCAGCGGGCCGCAGCGGTCGTGATGAGCGTCTACGTGCTCGCCGCCATGATGGGCGCGGGCGGCCTGATCGCCGCCGTGTTCCTCTGGTACTACGACCGCATCGGCTGACATGGCCTCGGGTGAGCCCGCCGCGGCGGCACAGGGGACGAGCCAGGACTTCTCCGCCCTGCAGGCGGTGACCGATGCCGTCTCGGGCGGCGCGGGCCTGCCGGAGGTCGTCCGCGCGGCCTCGCGCGCGCTCGACGCCTCGATGATCCTGCTCGACCACACGAGCGCCGTGCTCGCCGTCGCCGCCCGCTCGACCGCCGACGAGCGCTCGCTGATGGCCGACGGCCAGGGTGTCGAGACGCACGAGCTGCGAGTCGGCGGCGAGAGCGTCGGTCGCCTGCGGGTGCGCGCCCGCGCCGGCGCGCCGGTCGGCTTCCTGTCGATGGTGCTGACCCTGATCGCCTCCGAGGTCGAGCGCCTGCGCGCCCCCGAACGCCAGTCCGAGGCCGCGCAGGCCGGCTTCCTGCGCGCGCTGCTGGAGCGCTCGGTGACCGACCGCGGCGACATCCTGGCCCGCGCGTCGGAGCTCGGGCTGGACCTCGAGGCCGGCGGCGGCGTGATCGTCGTGCGCGCCCACCACTACGCCGCGACCGAGATCGACTGGCGCGGCCGCGTGCTGGCCGTCTGCGAGCGGGCGACCCGCGCGACCGCGCCGGGCGCGCTCGTGGCCGTGCTCGACCACCCGGCCGCGGCGAGCGCCGGAGCGGGGATGATCATCCTGCTCGTCCCCGCCGACGACGCCGACGCGATCCGCCGCTCCGCCGCCGTCGTGTCGCGCGAGCTGCAGGCCGCGCTGGGTGGCTTCACCTTCGCGGTCGGGCACTCCCGCCACGCCGCCGACGCCGCCGACCTCTACCGCTCCGGCCAGGAGGCGCTACTGGCCGCCAACGTCGCCGAGGCGGCGCCCGGGGGCGACCCGGAGGAGCCGGCCGCGATCCTCGCCTTCGAGGACACCGGCGCCTACCGGCTGCTGCTGCCGGCGATGAGCGAGGACCCCGGCGAGCTGCGGCGCTTCTTCGACGAGACGATCGCGCCGCTCGTGGCCTACGACGACCAGTACGAGACGGACCTCGTGGCCACGCTGGAGACCTTCCTGGACTGCGACGGCAACGTCGCCAACACGGCCGGCCGGCTGTTCACGCACCGCCACACCATCCGCTACCGGCTCGAGCGCGTGCGCGAGCTGACGGGGCACGACGTCGGCTCGACCGACGGCCGCGAGCGCCTCGGACTCGGGCTGAAGGCGATGCGCGTGCTCGGCATCGCGCCGCCCGGCGGGCCAGCCCGCGAGCGCGGCGCCGGCGGCGGCCGCGTCCCCCGCGAGTCGAAGGACCGGCGCGGCTGAGATCTTGATATCAGCTTGGCCCGCCGCCCCGTCTACGTCCGCCTCCCGGAAGCCGAAGCCGACGCGCTGGACCGCGCCGCGTTCGCGCGCAAGATCTCCAAGCAGGACCTGGTGGCGGGCCTGATCGCGACACACCTCGATGCGGGCGAGCTTACCGTCGGGCGTCACGAGTTCCGCCCGCAGCCTGCGCCCGAGGTGCTGACCGCGGCCGACGCGGCTGAACTGCTGCGCACGAGCGAGGCGGCGGTCGTCGAGCTGGCCGAGTCCGGCGAGCTGCCCGGCCGGCGGCTGGCGGACGGGTGGCGCTTCGCGCGCGCGGCGGTCCTCGCCTGGCTGTCGCGCGCATAACATCCGCGCCCATGCGCGTGGGGATCATCACCGGCTCGGGCACGTACTCGCTGCCGCAGCTCGAGGCCGGCGAGCCGGAGGACGTCGACACCGAGTGGGGCGCGACGCGCATCACGCGCGGGACGTTCGCCGGGGTCGACGTCGTCCACGTCTCGCGCCACGGCGAGGGGCACGCCCGGCTCTCGAATCAGGTCACCCACCGCGCGAACGTCGCCGCGCTGAAGGACGCCGGCTGCGACGCCGTCGTCGCCGTGACCGTCTGCGGGGCGGTCGACCCGAGCGTCGGGCTCGGCTCGCTGATCGTCTTCGACGACCTGCACTTCGTCGTCAACCGGCTCGCCGACGGCTCCCTGTGCACGTTCCACGACACGCCGGGCGACGAGCGTCGTGCGCACTGGATCTACGAGGACCCGTACGCGCCGGCGCTGCGCGCCGCGCTGCTGGCCGGCGCCCAGGAGGCCGGCGTCGCCGCCCGTGACGGCGGCTGCTACGGCCACGTCGACGGCCCGCGCTTCAACACCAAGGCCGAGATCCGCGGCCTGGCCGCGTGCGGGGTCACCGCGGTGTCCCAGACCGCGGGGCCGGAGACCGTCCTGTGCGGCGAGGCCGAGTTGCCGTTCGGGCTCGTCGGCTACGCGACCGACTACGCCAACGGCGTCCAGGCCGAGGCGACGCCCGTGGCGACCCTGCTCGAGCTGATCGCCGCCAGCGCCGAGACCTTCGCGTCGGTGCTGGCGGCCGCGGTCCCGCGCATCGGCGCGGGCGAGGCGCCGCCGCCGGTCGGCATCAATTACCGCTTCCACGGACGCTGATCGCGGCGCTCCTCACGCCGCCGCTCCCGCACCTCGGCGCCGGCCTGCGCGCGGCGCTGGTGGCGCGGGCGACGGCGTGGGCTGGGGCGGTCGCGCCCGGCTGCGCGCGCCTGCTGGTGCCTGGCGAGTCGGTCGCCGAGGCCGCCCGTGAGGCGTTCGCGCGCCACGGCGGCCCGGTCTTGCTGGCCGCCGCCGACACGCCCCGGCTCGGTCCCGAGCACGCGGCGATGGCGCTCGGCGACCTCGCCGCCGGGGCCGCCGCCAGCCTCGGCCCGGGCATGGACGGCGGCTGGTACCTGGCCGCGCTGGCGGCGCCGCACACGGCGGTGCTGGCGCTGCTCGACGAGTCGCCGGGCGGCGCAGATGCCATGGGGCGGCTGTTCGCGGTCGCCCACGAAGCCGGCCTGGAGGTTGGGATGTTGCGGATGGAGCGGATGCTTCGCACCGCGAGGGACGTTCGTGCTTTAAGGGCAGATCCGCGAACGCCGGACATCTTGCGCAGTGCTTTGCCGCAAATGGGGTAAGAGCCCGATGAACCGGCATTGCGGGGTGCCGACCTGTGACGATGGACCCGGACCCACCTGTGCCGACCCCCGACGACCCCCAGCCCGTGCACGAGACGCAGGCGCATCGCCTCCGGATCGTGGATCTGCACGACCCGAGCGGGCTGCTCGCGCGGGTCGAGCAGCGGCCCGAGGCGGTGTCGACGCACTTCTGTGCGGTGGCGGACCTGCGGCGCGGCGTCGCCGCGGGCTACGAGGTGCTGCTCGGGATGGACGACCGCGCCCCGGCGTCCCCGCACGCGTGGTCGCAGCAGATCCATGCGCGGTCGGCGGGCCGGCTCGAGGCACGGCTCGTCCGGCGCGCGCTCGCCGAGCGCGAGCACCTGCCGCAGAACACCTTCCTGATGGTCAACGTCTCCGCGGCCGCGCTGCGCAGCTCTGAGCTCCAGGCCGTGCTCGAGCAGGCCGGCCGGATCGAGCGGACGGTCATCATCGTCTCCGACGAGGCCCACGGCGAAGACGCCTACCAGGTGCGCCAGGCGCTCGAGGGCGTGCGCGAGGCGGGCGGCCTGATTGCCGTCGACGGGACCGGATCGGGCTACGCGTCGCTGCGCCAGGTGCTCGCCATCCGCCCCGACTTCGTCCGCATCGGGAGCGAGTTCGTCCACGAGATCGACCGCGACCAGGCGAAGGCGGCCGTCGTCGAGTCGCTCGGCGCGCTGGCCTCGCGGATCGACGCGTGGGTGATCGCGAGCGGCATCCCGGGCCGGGCCGAGCTCGGCTCGCTGCGGCGGATGGGCCTCCCGCTCGGGCAGGGGCCGTTCGTCGGCGCGCCCTCGGGCCGCATGAGCCCGTTGAGCGAGCCGGTGACCAGCGCGATCAAGCAGGCGTCGCCGCCGACCGAGCCTGCGCAGACGGTCGCCGGGCTGGTCGAGGCGCGGCCGGCGCTGCCATGGGGAGGCTCGCTGGAGGACATCGCGGACGCGTTCCTCGAGGACCCGCGCCACGACATCGTGGTGCTGGTCGACGAGCGCAACCGCCCGCTCGCGATGGCCGAGCGCGCGGCGCTGCTGCGCGGCGAGCCGTTCGAGCGGCCGGTCATGCGCATCACGCCCACGAGCCCGCTCAAGGCCGTCGCCCGGCGCGCGGTGGCACGGCCGCTGCTCGAGCGCTTCCATCCGCTGGTCGCATGCGACCGGCGCGGGGTCTACCTGGGCATCGTGCGGGTCGAGCAGCTGCTCGACGCGCTCGCGCAGGACTAGCGCCGCGCTAGCCGGCCTCGCGGTCCTGGATCCCGGCGCGGACCTCGTCGATGACGTCCGGCGGCACCTCGTTCATCCCGTGGGCGTCCCGCGCGTGGATCGCGACCTGCTGCAGGATCGACTCCTCGGACTCGCCCTCGAACGCCGCCGAGCACCCGGGCACGACCTGCCCGCAGCTGAACTCCTTCATTCCCTGGCTCCTCTCTCGGGGGTCAGCCCGGGCTGGGCTACCCGCGAGTGACGACCGCCATCGCATGGGCGCTGCCGCCGATCCGGTAGGTCGGGTCGCGGTAGACGCGGCTGCCGGTGCCCCTCAGGCGGATCCCGTCCCAGCGGTGCAAGCTGCGGAAGCTGCGCGCGAGCTGGCTCGCCTTGCGCGGCCCCTCCGTGTCCGAAGGCGCGGAGAGGTCGCCGAGGTCGATCGTGATCGTCCCGAACAGATCCTGGCTGCCATCCGGATCGGTTCCGCTCAGGACGAAGCTGTGCGCGCCGCGGTGCAGCGAGCGTGGGACGTGGAAGCGGAAGTCGATCGTGCGCGTCCCTCCGCGGACGACCTTGATCTTCAGCCGCGCGGGCACGTCGGCGCCGGCACGCACCCGGCGCGGCAGGGTCAGCGAACGCAGATAGGCCTGCCGCTGGCCACGCGTCTCGCTGAAGCGCGCCGACACCTCGGTGACATGCAGGTTCGACCCCTTGTAGGTGTCCAACAGCGCGAGCGCGCCGGCCGCGTCGTTGCCGGCCGTCAGCGCGAGGAGGTTGCCGACCGTGCCGTCCGGCGAGCCGGCCGTCCCGTCCGAGACGTAGCGGTTGCAGAAACGCAGCGGCGCCTTGATCTCGCGGACGACGACCTGGAAGCACATCTGCCCGGCGACACGGAGCGGCGTCGAGCCCAGCGCGTCAGTCGCGCCCTGCACGACCGCCAGCGGGCCGACGAAGCTGATGCCCGAGATGCCGGTCGGGTTGCCGACGTCGGTCTCGTCGGCGACGTTCACCAGCAGGTCGTGCTCGGTGTTCGTGTCCAGGTCCTTGCTGTAGACGCGCACCGGGATCCGCGGCGGCAGCGGACCCGTCCGGCCCGCGACCGCGTTGAAGGCGTCGTCGGAGAGCGTGCCGATGTCGTGCACCGGCCCGGCGAACTTGTACGTCCCGCCGAGGTCCGAGAGCTGGATCGGGTTGTTGATGATCCCCGCGACGTACGCGTCCTGCAGGAACAGCGCGCGCGCGCCCGCGCCGTCGAAGGGGTGGCCGAAGCCCCACACCTTGTCGCCGTCGACGTAGGTGACCGTCCCGATCGCCCCGACCGAGATGTCCCCGCTCGACAGCCCGACGCCGAACGCCGAGCCCGGGACGAGCGGCGCCGGCGCCGACGTCGACGCCGAGATGGGCGCCGGCGGGCCCTGTACGACCGTGATCCCGTTGCGCGCGGCGGCCTTCGCCAGCGCGTCGTAGATCGGCCGGTCCAGCCCGCGCACGGTCAGTGGCGACGCGAGCGGCCGCGCCCGGGCCAGCAGCGCCGCATCCGCCGCCCGCGGGCCGCCGAAGGACTGCTCGGTGCGCGCGGCGCTCGCCTGCGGCGGCGGGGCCGGCGCGGCCGGGGCGTCGACCGGGGTGCCGACGATCTGCTCGATCGGCGTGGCCAGGACCGTCTTGCCGCCGTAGTCGCCGATCGTCTCCGAGATCGCGCCGGCGTTGCGCTGCACGCCGTCGGCACCCGGGCAGTAGATCGGCGAGCCGGAGAAGCCGGGCCCGACCCCGGTGGCGTCGACCTTCGGGCCGGACACCCGGACCAGCAGCCGTGGTGCGGTCTCCCCGCTCACGTTGCCGCCGACGACGTCCTGGATCTCGACGTCGAAAGGCTCGACCGTCGTGCCCTTGAACACCGAGTAGCCGGTGCACTTCATGCCCGGCTGGACCTGGTCCAGCGGCATGATCGGGTCGCCCGCCGCGTGTGCCGTGGCAGCCGGTGCCAGCGCGGCGAGCACAGTCACGACCAGGGTCCGTCCGCGCATTCGCGCGACCCTACCGGGCACCAGTGTCCTCGTACCAGCGAATCCACTTTCGGACCGCGTTGTCTGACACGCCGTATTTCCGTCGACGGCCGAGAAGCTGGATTCCGCGAGCTCGGCCAGCAGCTGCTCGTACGGTGGCCGCTCGACCTTGCGGCGCCCGGGTTGGGGCACGCCCCGGGTGCGCTCGGAGTTGCCGGCGCCGGCACACCCTTGCGAGCAGAATCGGTGGCGGAGGTGTCGTGGGAGGAACGGCTCGCCGCAGGCGAGGCAGCGCCGCGGCCGGGCGAGCGCCGCATTTCGACCGCAATGGGTCTCGAGCGTGGCAGCGCAGTTCGGGCACACGATGCGCAGGTTCTCGAGCCGGTTGTCGTCCGGGACGCCGTTGACGTGGTCGAGGATCAACGACATGCGGCGGCCGCGCCAGGTCTCGTCCTGCCCGCACATCTCGCACTCGCGCGCCTTCACGTTCTCATCGAACAGGCGCTTCTTGAGCGCCGAGCGGCTGTACGTCGAGTGCTCCACGAGGACGTCGGTGAGCGGCACCATCCGGTTGCGCCCGGCCCGGCGGCGGCCGATGTGCGGGTCGAAATGCTCCGTCGAGATGCCCCACAGCGCGACGTACTTCTGCACGGTGCGCCGGTTGTTTCCGCGCGTGCCCAGGTCGACGCACCGCAGGACATCGCTCCAGCAGTGCGACAGTCGCACCGCTGTGCGCAGTTGCGCCTCGGTGAACGGCGGACGACGTCGTGACACGAACAGATGTTCGCATCGGGCTCGGACGGAACCCACCCTCGAGCGACTGGGGAGCCGGGACTTGAACCCGGATCAGCCGGCTTCAAAGGCCGGTGTCTTGCCGTTAGACCACTCCCCAAGGGTGTCCCAGCGAGCGTACCCAAGACCCCCGTAGGCTTGGCGCCGTGTCCGACCTGACCGTCGTGATCCTCGCCGCCGGCGAGGGCACCCGCATGCGCTCGTCCACGCCGAAGGCGCTCCACCGCCTGTGCGGGAGGCCGCTCGTGGCCTGGCCCGTGCTGGCCGCCCGCCGGGCCGGGGCGCAGCGCGTCGTGGTGGTCGACGGGCCGAAGCGCCGCCTCGCCGAGCACCTTCCCGACGGCGTCGAGGTGGCCGTCCAGGAGCAGCCCCGCGGCACGGGCGATGCCGTGCGCGCCGCCGCCGCGTTCCTGCACCCCGAGGTTCCCGTCGTGGTGCTCTCGGGCGACGTGCCGCTGATCACCGCCGAGGCGATCGAGGCGCTGGTCACCGCCCACAACCGCGCGCAGGCCGCGGCCACGATGGCGACGATGATCCTCGACGATCCGACCGGCTACGGGCGCGTCGTCCGCGCCCCCGACGGCACGGTCGAGCGCGTGGTCGAGACCAAGCAGCCGGGCGACGCGACGCCCGAGCAGCTCGCGATCGACGAGGTCAACACGGGGATCTTCTGCTTCGACGGCGGGGCGCTGATCGGCGCGCTCGAGCAGGTCACCGCCGACAACGCCCAGGGCGAGTACTACCTCCCGGACGTCCTGCCGATCCTGCGCGCGGAGGGCCGCACGGTCGCCGCGCACGTGATCGAGGACCCGACGCTCACGCTCGGGATCAACGACCGCGCCGACCTCGCCAGCGTCCGCGTCCACGCGCAGGCGCGGGTGCACGAGGTACTGATGCGCGCCGGCGTGACGATCGTGGACCCGCTGTCGACCGCGATCGACGCCGACGTGACGATCGGTCAGGACACGGTGGTCGAGCCCGGCAGCGTCCTCAAGGGCCGCACGACGATCGGCGAGGACTGCGTGATCGGGCCGCACACCACGATCGACGACTCGACGATCGCCAACGGCGTCACGATCCGCCACTCCTACCTGGACCGCGCGCTGGTGCACGACGGCGCCTCCGTCGGTCCGTTCGCGTACCTGCGTCCCGGCGCGACCCTGATGCCGGGCGCGAAGGCCGGCACGTTCGTCGAGGTCAAGAACAGCACGGTCGGTCCCGGCTCGAAGGTCCCGCACCTGTCATACATCGGCGATGCCGACATCGGCGCCGGCTCGAACCTCGGCGCGGCGACGATCACCGCCAACTACGACGGCACGCACAAGCACCGGACCACGATCGGCGACGGCGTGCGGACGGGCGTCGACACCACCCTGGTCGCCCCGGTGACCCTCGGCGACGGCGCGTACACCGGCGCCGGGAGCGTCATCACCGAGGACGTCCCGCCGGCGGCGCTCGGCATCGCGCGCGAGCGGCAGACGAACGTCGACGGCTACGCAGAGCGCAAAGCCCGGAAATCCGGATGAGCGGCACGACCACCGTCGTCGGCGCGCCGTACAATTCCTAGGACGTGAGCGCGCTGGATCCGCACCCCGTCTCGGCCACCGCGATCCCGCTGGAGTACAACAAGCGGCTCATGCTCTTCGGCGGCCGCGCGAACCCGGCGCTGGCCGCGAAGATCGCCGGCAAGCTCGGGGTCGACCTCGGGACGGTCACGCTGAAGACGTTCTCCAACGGCGAGGTCTACTGCCGCTACGAGGAGTCGATCCGCGGCGCCGACGTCTTCATCATCCAGCCGACGTGCGGGAACCCGGAGACCGGGATCACCGCCAACGACGCGCTGATGGAGTTGCTGTTCATGATCGACGCGGCGGTCGGCGCCTCCGCGCACCGCGTGATCGCCGTCACGCCGTGGTTCGGCTACAGCCGCCAGGACAAGAAGTCCGCGCCGCGGGAGCCGATCTCGGCGCGCCTCGTCGCCCGGATGCTCGAGAACGCCGGCGCCGACCGGGTGCTCGCGATGGACCTCCACGCCGGCCAGGTGCAGGGCTTCTTCCAGAAGCCGATGGACCACATGACCGCGTTGTTCATGCTCACCCAGCACTTCAAGGACCTTCATCTGGAGGACCTCGTGGTCGTCTCGCCGGACGCCGGCCGCGTGAAGCTCGCCAAGAAGTTCGCCGAGAAGGTCGGGGCCGAGCTGGCGATCCTCAACAAGGAGCGCCCGGCCCAGCAGGTTGCGGAGATCTCCTACGTGATCGGCGACGTGAAGGGCAAGACCGCGCTGCTGGTCGACGACATGATCGACACCGCCGGGACGCTGCGCGCCGCCGGCCAGACGGTGATGGACGAGGGCGCCGCCCGCGTCTACGCCGCCGCCACGCACGGGGTGTTCTCGGGCAACGCCTGGGAGAACCTCGGCAGCGCGCCGTTCGAGAAGATCGTCGTCACGGACACGATCCCGCTCCGCCCGGGCGCGCCGGCGAACATCGAGGTGCTCCCGACCGCCGACCTGCTGACGGACTCGATCCGGCGGATTTTCACCGACGACTCGGTGTCCGAGGTCTTCGGCGGCGAGAACCAGCTCTTCTGACGCGCTCGGGTTGCCGCGGCGCCGGCGCGGGCAGGGCCTTCCCACGGAGGCCCCCAACCAGCGAGGAGAGGCATATGGCAACCGACCTGTGGATGTTCCGATCGGGCGTCGGCAACGAGCGCACCGATCTCGAGGGCCTGACGGTCGAGGCGATCGACGGCAAGCTCGGCAAGGTGGACGAGGTGGTGACGATGAGTGAGGGCACCTACCTCGTCGTCGACACCGGTCTGCTCGGCCTGGGCAAGACCACGATGCTGCCCTCCGGCCTGGTCACCGGCATCGACGTCGACGACGAGGTCATCCACGTCGAGCGCACGAAGGACGAGGTCAAGAACGCGCCGGCCTACGACGCCGACCACCGCGAGGACCCGGCGTACGTCGAGGCGCTGACCCGCCACTACGGCGCGGTCAAGCCGCACGCCTGACCCCGGCGTCACCCCGGCCCGCCGGCGCTGTGCCGCCGGCGGGGGCCGGGTAGCGTGCGGTCGCATCACGGCTTCCAGGGCACAGCTGCTGCAGGATCTGCTCGGCCTCACCGACGAGGAGCTGATCCGGACGCTCGACGCGACCGCGCTCGAGCTGCTGGCCGGCGAGCTCGACCACCGGCCCGAGCTGCCGATCCTGCTCGACCTGCTGCGCGAGGCCGGCGAGCGCGCCGGTCAGGCGGTCCTGCGGCGCTGGGTGCGCGCCGGCGGGCCGCGAGGCGTCCCGGTCGAGCTGCTCACGAGCCGGGACTTCGCGGCGTTCGAGGACGCCGTGACCGATCTCGCGGAGCGCGGGTTCGTGTTGCGGCGCCGCTGAGCCGTCAATACCGTCGCCGAATGGCGACCACGGAGCCCCAGGTCCAGGACCACCCGACGCTCGGCTGCGCGACCCTGGCGGAGGCGTTCCAGCTCACCGCCGTCGAGCGCCCGGACGCGGTCGCGCTGCGCTCGCCAGGCGGCGCCACCGAGATCACCTGGGGCGAGTACGCCGACCGCGTCGAGCGGATCGCCGGCGGGCTGGCGAGCCTCGGCATCGGCCGCGGTGACACCGTGGCGATCATGCTGCTCAACCGGCCCGAGTTCCACCTGGTCGACAGCGCGGCCCTGCACCTCGGCGCGATCCCGTTCTCCGTCTACAACACCTCGACGCGCGAGCAGATCGCCTACCTGTTCGCCAATGCCGGCAACCGGGTCGTCTTCACCCAGCGCGAGTTCCTGCCGGTCCTCGCGGGCCAGGTCGAGCACGTGATCCTGGTGGACGACCTCGAGGCCTTCGAGGACCGCACCCCGTCGGAGTTCCACTTCGCCGAGGCCTGGCAGGCCGTCGGCCCCGACGACGTGCTCACGCTCATCTACACGAGCGGCACGACCGGCCCGCCCAAGGGCGTCCAGATCACGCACGCGAACATGATGGCCGAGCTGCGGGGGTGCAGCCCGTTCGCGCCGGTGCGCCCTTTCGGCCGCTCGACCTCGTTCCTGCCGTCGGCCCACATCGCCGACCGATGGGCCAACCACTACACGGCGTCGATCGCCTTCGGGTGCGCCATCACCACGGTCCCGGACGTGCGCCGGATCGTCCAGGTGCTGCCCGAGGTCCGGCCGACGATGTGGGGGAGCGTGCCGCGGATCTGGGAGAAGATGGAGGCGGCGCTGCGCACCCAGGGCATCGGCGACCCCGCCGGCCTGCCGGACGAGGTC
>JAXDHL010000644.1:0-2896 GCA_034664525.1 Solirubrobacteraceae bacterium | reverse complement strand
AGCCACGCGCGCACGCCGGCGCGTCGAAGATCACCGTGGCGGCCGACGGCCGGCAGGCCCCGTTCTACGCGGCCCGCCGCTACAGCGGCTCCGTGGGCCAGGAGAGCCTCGCAACCTGGGAAGGCCGCGTCAGCGCGGACCTCTTCGCGGTGCGCGACCGCTTCGCCGCCCAGGGCATCGTGCCGCACGCGTTCGCCGTGCCGTTCAGCGACTACGGGCAGGTGGCGGGCGACGACCCGGCCATCGGCCGTCTGCTGTCGGGCCTGCTGACGCGCCAATTCGGCAGCTTCTTCGTCCAGGACAGCCAGGACCCGGGCTTCACCGAGCCCGGCGCCGGCGTCGCCGAGCGCTACCTGATGCGCCCCGGCACGACCCTGGCCGAGCTGTACGGCTGGCTCCACGCCCACTCCACGGCCGCCCCCGCGGCGGCGCCCCGCCGAGCGCGACACCACCGTCGCGCCACCCATCGCCCCCACCGGAACACGAGGTAGAACCATGTGCGGAATCGTCGGCTACACGGGCTTTCGCCCGGCCCAGCCCCTGCTCCTCGACGGCCTGACGGCCCTCGAGTACCGCGGCTATGACTCAGCGGGCATCGCGCTCGCCCACGGCGGCGGCGGCGTCGGCGTCGGCGTCGAGACCGTCCGCTCGGTCGGCAACCTTGCGGCCCTGCGGACGGCGGTCGCCGAGCGCGTCCCCGCCGCCGCGGGCGGCGCGCTCGCCCTGCCCGATCCCGCCGCGGGCAGCGGCCACACCCGCTGGGCGACCCACGGCGGCGTGACGGAGGCCAACGCGCATCCGCACACCGACAACGACGCGCGCGTCCACATCGTGCTCAACGGCATCGTCGAGAACTGGCTGCAGCTGCGGTTGAACCTCGCCGCCGAGGGCGCCGAGTTCACCAGCGAGACCGACGCCGAGGTCGTCGCGCACCTGATCGCGTCGTTCTACGACGGCGACCTCGCCGAGGCCGTCGACCGGGCGCGCCGCCGCCTGCGCGGCCACTTCGCGATCGCCGCGATCGCCCATGACCAGCCCGGTCTGATCGTCGGCGTGCGCCGCGAGTGCCCGCTGGTCATCGGCGTGGGCGAGGGCGAGAACTTCATCGCCTCCGCGGTCGCGGCGTTCTCGTCGCAGACCCGCAACGTGCTCGAGCTGGCCGACGGCGAGCTCGTGTCGATCACCCCCGAGGGCGTCGACGTCGCCGGCCGTCCGGGCGCCGCCCAGCAGACCGTCATCGCCGCCGAGGAGCAGGCTGCTCCCGGCAAGGACGGGTTCGACACGTTCATGCGCAAGGAGATCTCCGAGCAGCCCGACGGCGTCGCCGCCACGATCTTCGAGCACCTCGCCGACGGCGACGGCCCGGCGCTGGACATCCCCGCCGAGGAGCTCGCCGCGCTGCGCGGCGTGCGGATCGTCGCGTGCGGCACCTCGTACCACGCAGGCCTCGCCGCCCGCGAGATCATCGAGACCTGGGCCGGCCTGCCGGTCGAGGTCGACGTCGCCTCCGAGCATCGCTACCGCGCAGCCCCCGGCGGGTCCGACGAGCTGCTGATCGGCATCACGCAGTCCGGCGAGACCGCCGACACGCTGGCGGCGATGCGCGCCGCCCAGGCGCGCGGCAACCGCGTGCTGGCGCTGACCAACGTCGAGGACTCCCAGGCCGCCCGCGAGGCCGACGCGGTCCTGCTGACCCGCGCCGGCATCGAGGTCGGCGTGGCCGCCACCAAGACGTTCACCGCGCAGGTCGCCGCGCTGGCCGCGCTCGCGTTGCGGCTGTCGGCCGCGCGCAACGCGCTGGACGCCGCCCGTCGCCGCGAGCTCGCGGCCGAGCTGGCGCTGCTGCCCGACCGCATCGAGCGCGCCGTCGTCGACGGCGACGCCTGGGCGGCCACGGCCGCCG
Source organism: Solirubrobacteraceae bacterium (assembly GCA_034664525.1). Classification (GTDB taxonomy): domain Bacteria; phylum Actinomycetota; class Thermoleophilia; order Solirubrobacterales; family Solirubrobacteraceae; genus DATLGB01. The sequence continues at coordinate 993 of JAXDHL010000644.1, read as the reverse complement.
CGCGCTTCGTCGACGCGCCGATGGTCATGTTCCTCGGGCGCCAGGGCGGCGCGGCGATCGCCATGGAGGCGGCGCTGAAGCTCAAGGAGGTCTCCTACATCCCCGCCGACGCCTACCCGGCCGGCGAGATGAAGCACGGCCCGATCGCGCTGCTGTCGGCCGAGACCCCGGTCGTGTGCATCGCGACCGCCGGGCCGCTGCAGGACAAGCTGCACTCCAACATGTCCGAGGTCCGGGCCCGCGGCGCGCACGTCACCGCCGTGGCCTGCGAGACCGACGCCGCCGTCGCCACGCACGCCGACGACACCGTGCGGGTCCCCGCGACGCTGCCCGAGCTGCAGCCGCTGCTGGCGGTCGTCCCGCTCCAGCTCCTGGCCCACCACGTCGCCGTCGCCCGCGGCCTGAACGTCGACCAGCCCCGCAACCTGGCCAAGACGGTGACGGTCGAGTAGCGGCCCGCCCGCTCCGACCCCGCCTCTCCCCACTCCCCGAGGACCCTCTGTGATCCCCCGCTCCCTCACCGCTGCCGCGCTGGCCGCCGGTGCGCTGCTGCTCCCCGCAGCGGCGCCCGGCGGCGCGCAGGCGGCCACCGTGTGCTCGATCGCCAAGCCGACGCACGTCCAGCTCACCGCGAGCAAGGGCGCCGCCGACCGCGTGATCGTCGGCTGGCGCGTCTCGCGTCAGGCTCCCGCCAAGCTCGCCTTCCGCGTCACGCGCGACGGCGCCGTCGTGGGGCAGACCCGCGGCCGGCGCATGAGCGTCGCCGTGCCGCCCGGCAAGGCGCCGAAGATCACGATCACCGCGATCGTGGGCGGCCGCGTGTCGCGCTGCGCCGCCACCGTCACGGCCCGCCCGCAGGGCGCGGCCGGCGTCACCGGTGCGGTCGCCGGGCTCGAGGTGCGCCTGACCGGTCGCCCCGTGCGCTACCAGGTCGCGGCCCTGGACCGGACCGGCCGCCGCGGTCCGCGCTCCGGCGCGGTGACCGTCCAGGCC
>JAXDHL010000643.1:0-3105 GCA_034664525.1 Solirubrobacteraceae bacterium | reverse complement strand
TAGCCCGTCAGCGAGCCGTTGGCGCCGATCACGCGGTGGCACGGAACGATGATCGAGATCTGGTTGCGGCCGTTGGCCCGGCCGACCGCCCGCGGGACGCTTCCGAGCTCGCGCGCGAGCTCGCCGTAGGTGGCCGTCTCGCCATGCGGGATCTCGCGCAGCCTGGCCCAGACGGCGAGCTCGAACGCGGTGCCGTGTTCGGAGAGCGGGAGGTCGAAGGTGTCTCGCTCGCCCGCGAAGTACTCGTCGAGCTGCTTGGCGACCTCGGCGAAGTGGCCGTCGTCTTCGGGAGCATCGGCGTGCAGGCGGTGCCCGTCGGTGTAGAGCTTGGTCAGGCCGTGCTCGTCGGCCTCGACATAGAGCGGGCCGATCGGGCTGGGGAGGAGTGCGGAGTGCATGCTCGTTAGAACGCTACGGGTCGCCGCGGCGTGAGGTCCGCGGTGCGGGGCCGCGCAGGTCGAAGCGGATCGCGGCGGCTCGCAGCCCGAAGCCGACGAGCAGCCCGATGAACATCGCGCTGGTCGTGGGCGCGATGATGTCGGCGACGAGGAAGACGCTCGCGGCGGCGAGCGCCGCCAGGGCGTTGAGCTCCCCGTGGCGGAAGATCTCCGGCGTGCGCGCGGTGAGGATGTCGCGCAGGAGCGCGCCGCCGGACCCGCCGAGTACGCCGATCAGCAGCTGCGCCGGCACGGTCACGCCCACCTGCTTGGCGCGCTGCGTGCTGGCGACGGCGAAGAAGCCGACCGCGAGCGAGTCGAGGATCCGGATCGCGCGCAGGATCTTCGGGCCAGGCTCGCCCGCGATCACCGACACGACGATCGCCGCTGTGATCACGGTCGGCAGGTAGAGCGCGTCGGTCAGCGCTACCGGCGTGTTCGCGTTCAGCAGGAGGTCTCTCAGGAGGCCGCCGCCGAGCCCGCCGGCGAAGGCGAGGCCGAGCACGCCGACGAGGTCGAAGCTGTCCTGCCGGCGCGCCGCGAGCGCACCGCTCGCCGCTCCCGCGGCGACCCCGAACAGATCGAGTAGACGAAACGCATCCAGGGCATCCACGGTCTCTAGAATGAAAGGGTCCCGCGCGGACGTTCCGCTCCGCGTGCCCGCTCAGCCCCCCTGTAAAGGAGATGCCTATGGCAGTCGAGCAGAAGCTCGAAATCGACGGCGAGGTCACCGAGGCCCTGCCGAACCTGTTGTTCCGCGTGAAGCTCGAGAATGACCATGAGCTGCTCGCCCACCTCGCCGGCAAGATGCGCCGGTTCCGTATCCGCGTGCTGCCCGGTGACAAGGTCCGGGTCGAGGTCTCTCCGTACGACCTCAACCGCGGCCGCATTGTCTACCGCTACAAGTAGGCCCTGGGCCTACGCCACCACCGTGACACCCTGCTCCGGGTTCACGTTCGCGACATCGCGACCGCGGAGCAGCAGGGCGAGGAGGATCGCCCCGATCGTGACCAGGATCGCCGCCGACGTGAAGGCGACCTGGAAGCCCTCCACCAGCCCCGCCGCCTGATCTCGCGGCCCCGGCTGGTGGCCAAGGCCTTGCAGGTAGCTCGTCGTCCGGTCCGCCGCCAGCGTCGATAGGACGGCCAGTCCCAGCGCACCGCCCACCTGCTGGGAGGTGTTGAAGAGGCCGCTCGCCAGCCCGGCGTCGTGCGCGTCGACGTTGGTCGTCGCGATCAGCGTGATCGGCACGAACGTGTTGCCCATGCCGAAGGACATCAGCAACAGTCCCGGCAGGAGGTCGCTCGCGTAGCTGCCGTCGACCGGCACCCGGCTGAGGTAGAACAGCCCGGCGGCGGCGACCACCATGCCGGCGACCGCGTTCGCGCGCACGCCGAGTCTCTTGACCAGCACCTGCGCGGTCCCGGCGCCGATGCCGATTCCGAACGCCACCGGCAGGAAGGCGAAGCCCGCCTTGATCGGCTTGAAGCCGAGGACGTCCTGGACGTAGAGGGTGGCGAAGAAGAACAGTGCGAACAGGCCGCCGGCGACCAGCAGCAGCACGAGATTGCTGATCGCGAGGCTGCGGATCTTGAAGATCCCGAGCCGCACGAGCGGGCCGGACGTGCGCGACTCGACGAGCACGAAGACGGCGAGCAGGGCGACGCCGACGGCGGCCAGGCCGAGCGTGCGACCGGAGCCCCAGCCGAAGCTCTCGGCCTTGACGATCGCGTACACAAGCACCATCAGGCCGGCGGTGACCAGGACCGCGCCGAGCACGTCGAAGGCGCCCGCGCGCTCGGCCTTGGACTCGGGGATCAGGCGGGCTGAGAGCAGCGCGGCGGCGGCGCCGATCGGCACGTTGACGAAGAAGATCCACTCCCAGCTCAGCGCCTCGGTGAGGACGCCGCCGAGCAGCAGTCCGACCGCGCCGCCGCCCGCCGCGATCGCGCTCCACACACCCAACGCCTTGGTGCGCTCCGGGCCCTCGGGGAAGGTCGTCGTGATGATGCTCAGGGCCGCGGGGGACACGAGCGCGCCGCCGAGACCCTGCAGGGCGCGGAACGCGATCAGCATCTCGCTGCTGGTCGCGAGCCCGTTGAGCAGGCTGGCGACCGAGAAGAGGATCGTGCCCGCGATGAAGATCCGCTTGCGTCCGACGATGTCGGCGGCGCGGCCGCCCAGGAGGAGAAAGCCGCCGAACAGCAGCGTGTAGTAGTTCACGACCCACTGCAGGTCGGCCTGGCTGAACTTCAGATCCGTCTGGATCGTGGGCAGCGCGATGTTCACGATCGTCGCGTCGAGGATGACCATGAACTGCGCCAGGCAGACGAGCACGAGGGTCACCCAGCGGTTGTCTTCGCGTGGGGCCATCGCGAGAACCTACCGCGAACGCCCGCTGCGCCACCGGGCGGCGCAGGCCCGCGGAGGAACCGGTTCCAACCGGCCTTGAAGAACCTCGTCATACGTATTATGCTCATACGTATGAACCACCGCACCCGACAGTTTCTCGCAGTCGTCACGGCGGTGTTCGCGGTATCCGGAGCGGCGACGCTCGCGGGCCAGGGCGGTCAGTCTCAGCCCAAGGTCGCCGTCGTCGTCGCCGGCCAGGCCGCCGAGCAGGTCATCCCCGTGGGGCTCTGCGTGCGCGAGTCGACCGCGCCGCCGC
>JAXDHL010000642.1:0-3363 GCA_034664525.1 Solirubrobacteraceae bacterium | reverse complement strand
CCGCTCCCGTGCGGCGCCGCGCGGCCGCCCGCGCAGCGCGCCCGCGGCACGCGACGGTCGTGCCGCCGCCGAGCTTCCCGAGCTTCGTCGCGCCCGCGGCCGTCCGCGCGTCCGGCGGCGATGCCGCGCAGGCGCGGCGCCTGGCGATCGGCGGCCTGTCGCTGCTGGCGCTGGCGCTGGCGAGCGCGGGACTGGTGGCCGTGACCGCGCGGGGGCGGGTGCTGCGATGAGGGTGGTGGCGGTGGCGGTGCTGGTGGCGGGGCTGCTCACGTCGAGCGCGACGGCCGACCCGGTGATCACCGTGAAGGTCTTCGGCACGCAGGGGGACAACGGCTGGTACCGGAGCAACGTGACGGTCAACTGGCAGGAGGCGGACAGCGATCCGGCGACACCGATCTCCTCCACGCAAGGCTGCGAGCCCCAGATGCTCACCGCCGATACTCCTCCGTCGGGCACGACGATCACGTGCAGTGCGTCGAGCGCGCCGATCCCCGGCAAGCTCGTCACCGTGACCCGCTCGGTCACCGTCTCCATCGACCGCGTGACCCCGGCCTCGGTCACCGCCACGACCGACCGCCCCCCCGACGCGCCCCCGTGGTTCAACCACCCCGTCCAGGTGACCTGGTCGGCGACCGACGGGGGCTCCGGCGTCGCCTCCTGCACCTCGACGCCCTACGCGGGCCCCGACGTCCTCGGCGCCTCGCTGAGCGGCACGTGCCGCGACCGCGCGGGCAACGTCAGCGCGCCGGCGCCGTTCGCCCTGGACTACGACGCCACGCCGCCGGCGGTCACCGCCGTCCGCGCCGTCGCGGGCGACGCGAGCGCCGCGCTGAGCTGGCAGGCCGACGGCGCCACCGTCTTCACCGTCAGCCGCGCGCCCGGCCGCGGCAGCGCCGGCCAGAGCGTCGTCTTCGACGGCACCGCCTCGTCGTTCACCGACCGCGACCTGCGGGTCGGCCGGCGCTACGCCTACACGGTGCAGGCGGTCGACGCGGCGGGCAACGCGACCGCTGCGGCGGTCGACGTCACGCCGACGCGGCTCCTCGGGCCGCCGCCGCAGGCGCGCGTCGCCGCGCCGCCGCTGCTGCGCTGGCACGCGATCGCCGGCGCGAGCTACTACAACGTCCAGCTCTTCCGCGGCGGCCACAAGGTCCTCAGCGCGTGGCCGCGGCGCGCGCGCTACCACCTCCACCGCGCCTGGAGCTTCGGCGGGCGCCACCACCGGCTCGCCCCGGGCCGGTACCGCTGGTACGTGTGGGCGGGCTACGGGCCGCGGTCGCGCAACCGCTACGGGCGCCTGCTCGGCCAGCGTGCGTTCGTCGTCGGCTGAGGCTCGCGACAATGGCCGGGTGCGCTGCCTGTACGTCGACCTCGACGGCACCCTGCTCGGCCCCGGCGGCGCGCTGACCCGCGACGCCGACGGCGCGTTCACGCTGCTCGCGGCGCGCGCCCTCGAGGCGTGCCACCGCGCGGACGTCATGGTCGTGCCGATGACCGGGCGCCGGCGCGCGGGCCTCGACGAGACCGTGCGCCTGCTCGGCCTGACCGACTACGTCTTCGAGGCCGGTGGCGGCTTCGTGCTCGACGGCGAGGTCCACTGGCTGACGGGGGACGGCCCGGTGCACGGCGCGATCGAGGCGTCGGGAGCGCCAGCGCTGCTGCTCGAGCGCTTCGCCGGGCGCCTGGAGCGCCACGCGGCCTACGGCGCCGGCCGCGAGGTGTCGCACCTGCTGCGCGGCGCCATCGACGTCGCCGAGGCCGACGCGCTGCTGCGCGAGCACGGGCACGAGGATCTGCGGCTCGTCGACAACGGCGCGTCGCACCTGCGCTCGGAGGCGCTCGCCGGGCTCGGCGCGTTGCGCGTCTACCACCTGCTCCCGCGCGCGGTGTCCAAAGCGGCCGGCGTGGCCGCCCACGCGCGCGCCCGCGGCTTCGCCCGCGCGGACCGCATCGCGGTCGGCGACTCGCGCGAGGACCTGGCGGTGGCCGAGGCGGTGCAGACCCTGTGGCTCGTCGCCAACGGCGTCGAGGGCGATCCCGGCCTGCGGGGCGAGCTGGCCCGCCACCCCAACGCGCGCGTGACCGAGGCCGCCTACGGACCCGGCGTCTACGAGGCGGTGATGACGACGCTGGCGCAGGGCCGGTGAGGGCGCTCCTCGTGGCCCTCGCGCTGGCCGCGGGCCATCCGCCGGCGCCGGTCGCCTTCGGCCACTCGGTGCAGGGCCGCCCGATCGGCGTGACCCGCGTCGGCGACCCCGCGGCGCCGCGGAAGGTCCTCGTCGTGGGGCTGGTGCACGGCGACGAGCCCGCCGGGCGCGGCATCGTCGACGCGCTGACGCTCGTCGCGCCGCCGCCGGGCACCGAGCTGCTCCTCGTCCGCGACCTCAATCCCGACGGCTTCGCGCACCACACCCGCGCGAACGCCGACGGCGTCGACCTCAACCGCAACTCGCCCCAGGGCTGGGCCGGCGCCGGGCGCAGGCCGTGGTCGGAGCCCGAGACGCGGGCCCTGCGCGCGCTGATCCTCCGCGAGCGCCCGACCCTGACGATCTACTACCACCAGCCCTTCGGCCTGGTCGACCCGCCCGAGACCGGCGATCCGGCGCCGTCGCGGCGCTACGCGCGGATCTCCGGGCTCCCGTTGCATCGCCTCAGGCTGCGGCCCGGGAGCCTGTCGCGCTGGCAGAACGTGCGCATCCGGCCCGGCTCGGCCTTCGTCGTCGAGCTGCCGCCGGGCCCGCTCGCGCCCGCGGCGCGCGACCGCCACGTCGCGGCCGTCCTCGCGCTGCTGCGCGGCTAGATCACGTCCGCCAGCGACGCCGCGGCGGCGGCGATCGCGTCGAGGTCGCCGGCCTCGACGATGCGCTGGAGGTCGAGGATCCGCGCCCCGAACGGGTCGAGGTCGTTGCGGCCCACGATCGCGAAGCAGGGCACGCCGGCCTGGCGCGCGCGGGTCGCGATCTCGCCCGCGACCTTGCCCTGCAGGGTCTGCTCGTCGATGCGGCCCTCGCCGACGATCACGGCGCGCGCGGCGCGCATGCGTGCGTCGAAGCCCAGCTCGCCGAGGATGAAGCCGGCGCCCGGCTCCAGCGCCGCGCCGTACCAGGCCCACAGGCCGCCGCTGAGGCCGCCGGCACAGCCGGTGCGCTCGACGCCGGTGGGGTCGCGGGGGAGCTCGCGCGCCTGCGCGCGCAGCCGCGCGGTGAGGCGGCGCACCGCCTCGGGGTCGGCGCCCTTCTGGGGCCCGAAGACCTCCGCGGCGCGCTCGAACGGCGTGCGCACGTCGCACAGGCAGACGATGCGGGCGCCGTCGAGGCCGCCGGCCTCCTCGATGGCGGCGATGGCGCCGGCCCCGCCGTCGGT
>JAXDHL010000641.1:0-3013 GCA_034664525.1 Solirubrobacteraceae bacterium | reverse complement strand
CGTCCTCCTCCGCATCGTCGGCGTCCGTCTCTTCCTCCTCGGACGCTTCCGGCTCGTTCTCGTCGCGTTCGTCGTCACGCGGCTCCTGGTCGTCGCGATCCTCGACGACCTCGCCGTCCTCGATGCGGCCACGCCAGGCGCCGGTCGCGTCGTCGCGCAACTCGATGAAGGCCTTGAAGCGCATCAGGTCCGACCGCAGGGCGCGACGCGAGATCCGCGTGCCGGACGACGTCTTCTCGAAGAGACCCTTCGGTTGGAAGTCCATCGTGATCGCGACCCGCGTGAGGTGGTCGCTCAGGCGATGGAAGGTGACGACGCCGATCGTCTGAGGGCCGCTCGTGCTGCGCCAGGCGATCCGGTAGCACGGGGTCTGATCGGTGATCTCGGCCTCCCAGGAGCGGCGGACGCCCCAGATGTTCTCGTGCCACATCAGCGTGGTGTCGTCGCGCTGTTCGATGCGCTCGACACGGTGCATGAAGCGAGGCCAATCCTCAAACTGCGTGAACTGGTCGTACACCGTCTCGAGGTCGGCGCCGACGTCGACGAATTCCTCGACGGGCAGACGCCGGCCGCGGCCGGTCCCGCTCGGTGACTCGCCCTCCTTCTTGCCACCGCCGCCGGGCAGCTTGTCGCCGATGCTGGAGGCGACGCTCCCGACGGTGCCGGCGACCCCGCCGCCCTTGGAAGCGACGCCCTTCACCAGCGCTCCCGCGCCGCCGGCCTCCTGGACCTTCGGAGCGACCTTGTCCTTGACCAACCCCGGCCCTCGCTTGACGGCGTACTTCGCCGCCGAAGTGGTGGCCTGGCGCATCACCGGCTTCAGGACCTCGATGGCCGCCTCTCGGAAGGTCTCCTTGAGCTCGCTGGTGATGGTGCGATCGCTCGAGGAGGCAGCGGCATCGCTGTCGTCGCGCTCTTCGCTGTCCGGCGTGGCGCCGTTGCGCGCCTCGTCGTCGGCCTGGGACACGCCCTCATCCGACGCTGCTTTGCCGCGCCGGCGGGCCTGCTTTGCAATCTCAGCCATGGTGGGACCTCCAGGTGAGTCGTTGCCCGGCGGCCGATTGCTGGGGCGGCCCGCCAGGATCTCGGTGTGGCTCGGCGGCTACCCACGGCTGGTGGCATCGACGCGAGCGCCACTCATCTCGGCACATTCCAGCTGTCCACGATGACCCTCAAACCGGCTACAGACCGTGAAAAGTGCACGTCGCGACACTTGCCAACCGACGCTGACAGGTCAACTCGTGTTGACACACATATTGAACGAATCATTTGACGGTTAAGTCAACACCTGTTGACCCCCGGCGGCGCGCTCCGATATGAAGTGTCAACGCGCGCTGACTTCGCGCGTCTGTCAGGGAGTATTGCCTGTCACACCAGTAAGCTCCGCCCCGCGGAAAACCAGTAAGTCAACAGGTGTTGACGTACCGAAGTCGGGCCCGACGAAAACACCGTCCAGGCGTTGTCCCCACCGAACATGTGCACCCCCTCCGGTCGATAGCCGCCGCTGTGCCGACGGCCCAACGCATCGCCGAACTCGTAGGAGAGATGGCCGAGGCTTCAACTGCCGCAGACGCCTTGCGCAAGGTCAAGGCACTGCGACGGGAGCTCGATGTCTTCGAGCGCGAGCAGGTCGCGCGGGCGCTCGCGCAAGGTGGCAACTTCTCGACGATCGCCCGCGATCTCGGGGTCACCCGCCAGGCGGTGCACCGGCGCTTCCGCTCGCTGGCCGCCGGCGAGGAACCCCTGCACACGAGCGCCGACGCCCGCCGGGTGCTCCAGCTCGCGCGTGAAGAGGCGGCGGCCCTCGCGGCCCCCGCGCTAAACGGCTCCCACATCGTGCTGGCGATCCTCCGTGCCGCGGACCTCCCAGCCGCGAGCGTTCTCCGGCGTGCGGGCGCGACCCTCGATCGGGCTCGAACCCAGGTCGAGGCCGCGACGCCTCGCGAGCCGCTCTTCCGGCGAACGGCGACGGCTGGAGGCGACGAACTTCGACGTCTCCTCGCCGCAGCCGCGAATTCGGCCCGAGCTCGCGGCGAGCACCAGATCGAGGTGGAGCATCTCCTCCTCGGGTTTCTTGAGGACGACAACGGCGACGCGTCCCGCACGATCCGAGCACTTGGAATGAATCGTGAGGCCGTCGCGGCGGAACTGGTCGGAATCATCGGCGCCCGCCGCGCCGATTGACAGAGAGATTAAGTGTCAACGCAGCGCGCGTCGCAGTGAGCGTGATCGCGAGCCGGCATCGAGCGGACCTGCCAACTCGAACGCCCCACTTTGCGCCTGAGCCCAGCCTGAAATGTCAGCTCGTCGTGGGGAGGGCTCAGAGCGTGCGCTAATCGGGCACTCATGTGCTGGGGTCCGACCAGGCGTAGCGTTGCGCTCACTGTTGGAGTTCCGCCTGCTTGGACCCCTTGAAGTCATCGGCGACGAAGGCACTGCGCTCGCTATCGGGACCGGTCGGCAACGCGCGCTGTTGGCCCTGCTGATCCTGCGGGCCAACGAGCTGGTCTCCAGCGACCGCCTGGTCGAGGAGCTGTGGGGCGCTTCTCCGCCTGCGACCGCGCCGAAGATGCTTCACAACCAGGTCTGTGCGTTGCGGCAGGCGCTCGGGCGCGACGGGCGGCTGGAGACGCGCGGCAGTGCCTACCGGCTGAACGTCGGCCTTGATGAGCGCGATCTGGACCGCTTCGAGGGTCTGGTCGCCCGCGGCCGTGCGGCCGAGCCCGAGCAGGCGGCCGAGTCCCTCCGGCTCGCGCTCGACCTGTGGCGCGGCGCGCCGTTTGCCGATCTCGCGTTCGAGCCGTTCGCGCAGACCGAGATCATGCGGCTGGGGGAACGTCGCTGGGCGGTGTTCGAGGCGTGGGTCGAGGCGGAGCTGACGCTGGGGCGCCATGCCGACCTGGTCGCGGAGCTTGAGGTCGCGGTGGCCGCACAGCCCCTGCGCGAGCGCCTGCACGGGGCGCTGATGCTCGCCCTCTACCGCTGCGGGCGCCAGGCGGACGCGCTCGACGCC
>JAXDHL010000640.1:0-3575 GCA_034664525.1 Solirubrobacteraceae bacterium | reverse complement strand
GCAGCGAGGGGACGGCGTCGAGCACGGCGCGGCCCAACAGCACGGGATGCCCGGGGCGCCCGGAGTAGACCGCACGCACGGCATCGACCTCAGCTGACGCGGCGGCGATGACCGCCGAGCACACCTCGCGGGTCACGAACGGCATGTCGGCGAGCAGCACGAGCGCCCAATCGACGTCACCCAACGCGGCCACGCCGGCCCGCAGCGACGCGGCCTGGCCCTCCGCCCAGTCGGAGGCGACGACCGACTCCACCCCCTCGGCGACCGCTGTTCGCACCGCCTCGGCGCGAGCGCCCAACACGACCACCGGCGACCACGGCAACGCGACCGAGACGACGCGGGTGAGGAGGGGGACGCCGTCGACCCGGGCGAGCTGCTTCGGCGACCCGAACCGGCGGGCTTCGCCGGCGGCGAGGACCAGGGCGCGCGTCACGAGATCGTCTCCATCAGCTCGGCCAGCGCCTCCAGCGACGCGATCGAGTTCCCCGGCAGCAGGTGGTCGGTGTGGGGGAGCGCGGCCAGCATCCCGCGCGTCAGCGGCTCGTAGGCCGGGTTCGCCGCCAGCGGGTTCAGCCATACGAGCCGGTGCGCCGAGCGCCGCAGCCGCGCCATCTCCGCGCCGAGCTCCTCGGGCTGGCCGCGGTCCCAGCCGTCGGACAGGATCACGATCACCGACCCGCGGCCGAGCCGGCGGCCGTGGACCCGGTTGAGCTCGCCGAGCGCCGCGCCGATCCGGGTCCCGCCGCCGAGGTCGACCACGCGCTCGGACGCGCGGGCGAGCGCGCGGTCCGGGTCGCGCCCGTGCAGCTCGCGGGTGATGCGCGTCAGCCGCGTGCCGAGCGCGTACGCCTCGACCCGCCGGCGCGCCGCCACCGCCGCCTGGGTGTACATCAGCAGCATCCGCGCGTACGGCTGCATCGAGCCGGAGACGTCGACCACGAGGACCATCGGCCGCTGGCGCAGCGCGGGCGAGCGGTAGCGCCGCTCGCCGAGCTCGCCGCCGTAGCGCAGCGCCGCCCGGAACGTCGCCCGCAGGTCGTGCACCTCGCCGCGCCGCCGCGACGGCTTCAGCCGCCGCGACCGCCGCTGCGGCCCGCGGGCCGCGAGCCGCTCGAGCAGCGCCCGCGCGGCGACGCGCTCGGCATGGGTGTACTGCGCGAAGTCCTTGTGCAGCAGCAGCTCCTCGCCGGCGTACGCGGCCGGCAGCGGCTCCTCGGCGAGCTCCGCGGGCGCCGGGCGGGACTCCGGCACGGCGGCGCGCGGGAGCGCGGCGGAGACGGTGCGCATCATGTCGTCCAGCGTGCTGTCGATCTCGCCGTCCGGCACGACGAACGTCGACGCCCAGGCGGCGTCGAACGCGAGCAGGTCGCGCCGCGACGCGCACAGCGTCGCCCGCAGCGCGAAGTACGCGTCCTGCGGCGACGCGGGATCGACCGCGCCCAGCGCCCGCCAGCCGGCCAGCACCTGGCCGACGCCGACCGGGTGGCCGGCTGCGCGCATGTGCGCCGCGAGCGTCGAGACGGCCCGCTCAGGCACCGGAGAGCGTGCCCTGGGCGCGCACCCGCTCTACGTCCTCGCGCACCTTCAGCGCGACGCCGAGGGTCTCCTCCAGCGGGGCGTCGCCGAGCGCCAGCAGCGCCCGCGCCCAGGTGATCGTCTCGCCGACGCCGGGCAGCTTGTAGAGGTCCTCGGCGCGCAGCCGGGCGACCGCCGCGCACACGCGCGCGGCGACGTCGGCCGGCACGCCGGGCAGCCGGGTGCGGACGATCTCGACCTCGCGCTCGACGGTCGGGTAGTCGATCCAGTGGTAGAGGCAGCGGCGCTTCAACGCATCGTGCAACTCGCGCGTGCGGTTGGACGTGAGGATGACGGCCGGCCGGCGCGTGGCGACGATCGTCCCGAGCTCGGGGATCGACACCTGGAAGTCCGACAGCAGCTCGAGCAGGAACGCCTCGAACTCGTCGTCGGCGCGGTCGATCTCGTCGATCAGCAGCACGACGGGCTCCTCCGACTCGAGCGCTTCGAGCAGCGGTCGCCGCAGCAGGAAGCGGCGCGAGAACAGCTCGGCCTCGGCCGCGCCCGCCTCGGCCGCCCGGATCGCCAGCAGCTGGCGCTGGAAGTCCCAGTCGTAGACCGCGTGGTGGACGTCGATGCCCTCGTGGCACTGCAGGCGGATCAGCCGTGCGCCCTGGGCGGCCGCCAGCGCCTTCGCCACCTCCGTCTTGCCGACCCCCGCCTCGCCCTCCAGCAGCAGGGGCTGCTCGAGTTCGAGCGCCAGGAAGACGGCCGTGGCCAACCCCCGGTCGGCCAGGTAGCCCTGGCCGCCGAGGGTCTCGACTACGGCGTCGACGTCCTTCAACCGCCGGCGGCCTGGGTCAGCGCCCGGCGGCACAGGACCCGCGCCAGGTGGCGCTTGTAGTCCTGCGTCGCGTTGAGGTCCGACGGCGGGTTGGTGCCCTCCGCCGCCTGCTCCGCCGCGGCGGCGATCGACTCCGCGTTCAGCGGCTGCCCGCGCAGCGCCGCCTCCGCGGCGGTCGCCCGCAGTGGCGTCTGGCCCATGTTGGTGAGGCCGATGCGCACGTCGGAGACCGTGCCGCCCTCCTGCCGGACGAGCGCCGACACGGCCACCATCGCCCAGTCCTCCTGGCGGCGGTTGAACTTCTCGTAGCCGTAGCCCCAGCCCGACAGGTCGGGGAAGCGGACCTCGGTCAGCACCTCGTGGGGTTCCAGCGCGGTCTCCAGGAAGTCCTGGAAGAAGTCCGTCGCGGCGATCTCCCGCGTGCCGCCATCGCCCTGCACCGTGAACGTCGCCTCGACCGCCAGCATGATGGCCGGCATGTCGGAGGCCGGATCGCCGTGCGCCAGCGAGCCGCCGAGGGTGCCGCGGTTGCGGACCTGCTGGTCGGCGATCGTCTGGGCGGCCGCCGACACGAGGCCGAGCCCCGCGTCCGCCACCGCCGCGTGCGGCGTCAGCGCCCCGATCGTCACCGATCCGTTCTCCTGCACCCCGTGCAGGCCGGGGATCCGGCCGATGTCGATCAGCAGCGTCGGCGCCGCCAGCCGCAGCTTCATCAGCGGCAGCAGCGAGTGCCCGCCGGCGAGCAGCTTGGCGTCCTCGCCGTTCTCGCGCAGGTGCCGGACGGCCTCCTCGACCGACTCGGCCCGGACGTACTCGAACTCGGCGGGGATCATGCCGCTGCCCCCTTCGCCTGCTGGATGGTGTCCCAGACGTGCATCGAGCCGAGCGGCATGTTGATGAACGTCACGCCGAGCGGCCGCAGCGCGTCGATGACCGCGTTGACCACCGCGGGCGAGCCCGCGATCGTCCCCGCCTCGCCGACGCCCTTGACGCCGAGCTGGTTCGTGGGGGACGGGGTCTCGGTGCGGTCGGTCTCGAAGCTCGGCAGGTCCGCCGCGCTCGGGAGGCAGTAGTCCACGAACGTGCTCGTGACCAGCTGCCCGGTCTCGTCGTAGTGGATCCGCTCGTAGAGCGCCTGGCCGATCGCGTGCGCGATCCCGCCGTGCACCTGGCCCTCGATGATCATCGGGTTGATCGCCGGGCCGCAGTCGTCGAC
>JAXDHL010000639.1:0-2865 GCA_034664525.1 Solirubrobacteraceae bacterium | reverse complement strand
GGCCCCGGCACCGGGATCGGGCGCGACGACACGATCTACGCGAACGCCGTCGGCACCGTGCAGTTCCGCACGGGGCGGGCCGGCAAGCGCTTCATCTCGGTCGAGCCCGACGCCGCCGCTTAGCGGCTTTCGGCTTTCGGCTTAGCGCGGGCGCCGTGCTTGGGCCTGCACGGCCCGACGGCGGGCGCCCGGGCGCCGGCGTCGCCGGCCGGCACGTACGGCCGACGGGCGGCCGCGAAGCATCCCCCTCATCGGCGAAGCCGGCTTCGCGGCCGTTCGTCGGCCGTGCGGGCCGATCAGCTACCCCTCCTGGGCGGTCGGCCGCACGAGAATCTCGTTCACGTCCACGTGCGCGGGCTGGGAGACCGCGAACAGGACGATGCGGGCGATGTCATCGGCCTCCAGCGCGTCCTCCGGGCGCTGGTCGAAGAACGGCGTGTCGACTTTGCCCGGCTCGACGACCGTCACCCGCACGCCGGTCCCGTTGAGCTCCTGCCGGAGCGACTCGCCCATGCCGGCCACCGCCCACTTGGTGGCCGAGTAGAGCGAGCCGGGGATCGCGCGCCGGCCGGCGACGCTGCCGGTCAGCAGCAGGTGGCCGCGCGACTCCTTCAGCGCGTCGATCGTGGCCCGGATGGTGAGCGCCGCGCCGTACACGTTGGTGAGGACCATCGCCTTCCACTCGTCCACGTCGCCCTCCGTGAAGCCGCGCTTACCGCCGAAGCCCGCGTTGGCGAAGGCGACGTCGAGGCGGCCGAACTCGGCCAGGGCGGTGTTCACGAGCGCCTGCTGGTCGTCCCACTCGGCGACGTCGCAGCGGACCACGAGCGCGTGCTCGTCGCCGCCGAGCTCGCCGGCCAGCGCGTCGAGCTTGTCGGTCGAGCGCGCGGCCAGCACGACCCGGTAGCCCGCCGCGACGGCGTGCCGGGCCGTCGCCGCGCCGATGCCGGACGACGCGCCGGTGATCAGGAACACGGGGGTGTCTTGGCTAGCGTGCATGAGCGACATGCTGGCGGACAAGGCACGCATCGAGGTGCGCGGTGGCGCGGGCGGCAACGGGTCCGTCTCCTTCCGGCGCGAGGCGCACGTCCCCAAGGGCGGACCGGACGGCGGCGACGGCGGGCGCGGCGGGGACGTCGTGCTGCGCTGCGACGACAACCTGCGCGACCTCCAGTTCTTCAAGCGCACCGGGCACTTCCGCGCCGACCGCGGCGGCCACGGCGAGGGCGCCCTCCGTCATGGCGCCGACGGCGAGCGGCTGATCGTGCCGGTCCCGCCCGGCACGCAGGTCGAGCGCTGGGACGGTGCGCGCTTCGACCTGCTGGTCCCCGGCCAGGAGGTCCGGATCGCCCGCGGGGGGCTCGGCGGGCGCGGCAACAAGCGCTTCGCGGGCCCGACGCGACAGGCGCCGCGGCTGGCCGAGAAGGGCCTGCCGGGGGAGGAGGGGACGATCGAGCTGCGCCTGAAGCTGCTGGCCGACGCCGGCCTGGTCGGGCTGCCGAACGCCGGCAAGTCGTCGCTGATCTCGCGGCTGACCCGTGCGCAACCGAAGGTGGCCGGCTACCCGTTCACCACGCTCGAGCCGGTGCTCGGCACCATCGAGGCCGACGACCGCCAGCTCGTCGTCGCCGACATCCCGGGGCTGATCGAGGGCGCGTCGGGCGGCGCCGGCCTCGGCCACGACTTCCTCGCGCACGTCGAGCGGTGCCGCGTGCTCGTGCACGTGCTCGACCTGCAGCCGCTCGACGGCTCGGACCCCGCCGACAACCACGCGACGATCGAGGCCGAGCTGGCCGCCCACGACCCCGAGCTCGCCGCGCTCCCGCGCGTGCTGGCGCTGTCGAAGGCCGACCTCGTGCCGCCGGGGGACGCCGCCGCCGCCCGCGAGCTGTGGCACGAGCACCTCGGCCCCGACGTCCCGGTCCTGCTGACCTCGAGCGCCAGCGGCCTCGGGCTCGACGACCTCAAGCGCGAGCTGCTGCGGCTGGTGCCGCCGGCCGAGCCGGTCACCGCCGAGGCGGGCGTGGGGGAGGACGATGTGGCCGAGTACGCGGTCTTCCGCCCGGCAGCCGGCCGCGCGTTCGCGGTCGAGCGGATCGGCGCCGGCGAGTTCCGCGTCTCCGGTGAGGCGGTCGACCGGCTGATCGCCCGCTACGACATGGAGAACGAGGAGGCGCAGGCGCACGTCGAGCGGCGGCTGCAGCGCATGGGCGTGCTCGCCGCGCTCGAGCGCGAGGGCTTCGAGCCGGGCGACGACGTCGAGATCGGCGGCGTCGTGTTCGAGCTCGACCCGAGCTAGCCCGTCCGGGCCTCGAGCCAGTCGCGCAGGTCGCCCAGCGGGCGCTCACGCTCCCCGGCGGGCTCGTTGAAGAGCTCGTGGTAGTAGCCGTCGTAGACGTGCAGGGTCTTGTCAGCGGAGCCGGCCCGGTCGTAGACCATCTGGCACCCGCTCGGCGGCACGAGGCCGTCCTCGGTCCCATACATGACCAGCAGCGGCAGTGTGATCCGTGGCATCTCGGCCTCGAAGCGCCCGATCGTGTCCGCCAGCTCCTGCAGGGTGCGGGCCGGGAGCTTGCCGCGGTGGTTGAGCGGGTCGGCGTCGTAGGCGCGGACCTCCTCGGGGTCGCGGCTGATCGCCCCGCCGTCGAGGTCGAGCAGCCCGGCGTTGGGAGCCACGACGCTCAGGCCCCTGGCGATCAGGCGCAGCGGCAGCGGCGCGGCCTCGACCGCGGCCAGCGGCGCCGAGAGCGCCAGCCCATCGAGCTTGTCCTGATGCGCGAGCGCGAACGCGATCGCGACGCAGCCGCCCATCGAGTGGCCGAGCAGGAACAGCGGGATCCCCGGGTGCTCGCGGCGGGCGCGGTC
>JAXDHL010000638.1:0-8367 GCA_034664525.1 Solirubrobacteraceae bacterium | reverse complement strand
GCCGACGACACGGTGGTCGAGGTCACCAGCGACATCGAGCGCGAGCTGCCCGAGGAGTTCCACCCGCTGCTCATGCACGGGATCCTGATCTGCATCCCGATGTCGGCCGGCGGGCGCTGGATCGGCGTCATCATCGGCGACCGCGCCGCCGAGGTCGGTGCGCTCAACGAGGGCCAGCGCTACTCGCTGTGGTCGCTGGGCAAGGTCGCCGCGCTGGCGGCGGCCGCACGCAACGCGACCCGCGAGCACGAGCTCGCGCGCCAGCTCAGCGACCGGATCGACTTCGCGCGCGACCTGCACGAGGTCGTCGTGCAACGGCTGTTCGGAGTCTCGCTCGCGCTGTCGCACGAGGGGCCGCTGAGTGCCGAGCACCGGGAGCGCTGCCGCGAGGAGATCCAGGCTGCGCTGCGCGAGCTGCGGGCGGCGCTGCAGCGCCCGCTGGCGAGCACGAGCCGGGCGACGGCGACGACGCTGCACGACGAGCTCGACCGCCTGCGCCGGGCCCACCGCGACATCGACGTCGCCTTCGTCGACGGCCGCGAGGTGGACGTGCCGGACCGGCTCGAGCCCGTCGCGCAGTCCGTCCTGCGCGAGGCGGTGCGCAACGCCGCCAAGCACGCCGACCCGAAGTGCATCGAGGTCCGTGTGCGCAACGCCGGCGGTGCCTTCGTGCTCGAGATCATCAACGACGGGGTGACCGTCGAGGACGGGCCGCGCACGGCCGGCATGGGGCTGCGGCTGGCCGCCTTCGAGGCGCTCGAGTCCGGCGGCGTCGTCGAGTTCGGGCCTGAGGGCGACGACCACTGGCGCGTCCGCCTGACGGTCCCCGTGGCACGGGAGGCGCCCGTCGGATGAGCACCGCCGCCGCTGCGGACCGCCGCCTGCGCGTGCTGGTGGTCGACGACCACGACGTCGTGCACTGGGGCTTCCGGCTGATGCTCGGCGAGCAGCCGTGGGTCGAGCGCTTCCTGAGCGCCCGCACCGGCCAGGAGGCCGAGGACATGGCCCGCCGCTACGCGCCGCACGTCGCGCTCGTCGACCTGTTCCTCGGCGCCGAGTCCGGCGCCGAGGTGTGCGAGCGCCTGCGCGCGGCGTCGCCGGTCACCCGCGTGCTCCTGATCTCGGGCGCCGGCCGGATCTCGCCGAGCGCGGCTCGCGCCGCCGGGGCCGCCGGGTTCGTCTCCAAGGACTGGGACGCCGGCGACGTCGCCCGCGCCGTCCGGATGGTCGGCCTCGGCATGACCGTGTTCGAGCCGCAGCGCGAGGCCGCGCCGACGCTGCTGTCCGAGCGCGAGCGTGAGGTGCTCGAGCTGATCGCGGGCGGCGCCACGAACCCCGAGATCGCCAAGCAGCTGTTCCTCAGCCCGCACACGGTCAAGGAGCACACGAGCACGCTGTACCGCAAGCTCAAGGTGCGCAACCGGGCCGAGGCGGTGCAGCGCGCGCAGCGGCTGGGGCTGATCACCTGAAGGCCCTGCTGTTCGACCTCGACGGCGTCCTGGCGGACTCTCGCGGGCCGATCACGTCGAGCGTCAACCACGCGCTGGTGGCCACCGGCCACGGCCCGGAGCGGCCGGTCGAGGAGCTGCTCGAGTTCATCGGGCCGCCGACGCGGATCGGCTTCGGGCGGCTGATCGGCGAGCCGCCGGACTCGCCCGCGGTCGAGGCGTGCATCGCCGCCTACCGCGACGTGTATGCCGACGCGCTGTGGGAGACGCGGTCGTACCCGGGCGTGCCCGAGGCGGTGCGGGAGCTGGCCGGCGACGGCTGGACGCTCGCGGTCGCGACGTCCAAGCCGGCCCACTTCGCCGAGCCCGTGCTGCGGGCGATCGGTCTGCGCGACGCGTTCGCGGTGGTCGCCGGCCCCGGGCTGCATGCGACGGCCGACAAGACCGAGACGGTGGGGGAGGCGCTGCGCGGCGTCGGCGGGCGGGCCGTCGCCATGATCGGCGACCGCCGCTACGACATCGCCGCGGCGCGCGCCCACGCACTGCGCGCGCTGGGCGTCCTGTGGGGCTTCGGCTCGAGCGAGGAGCTCACCGAGGCCGGTGCGGACGAGCTGCTGGAGTGTCCGGCCGAGCTCGTCAGCTGGGCGGCGGGCGCTCACCCACCCCCCACACGTTGACGGCGCCCCCCCCGGACGGGGGGAAGCGCTGTTTCCTCCGGTCACCGGCAAAGGGTCCCGGGGTGAGGGTGGACACATGCCGACCGCCATCCTCTTCCCGGGGCAGGGCAGCCAGACGCCCGACATGCGCGACCGCGTCGCGGACGTCCGGCCCGACCTGCTCGACCTCGTCACGGAGGTGGTGGGGGAGGACCCCTTCCCCCGCGCCGACGAGGACACCCGCTTCGCTCAGCCCGCCATCCTCGCCGCCAGCCTCGCCGGGCACGCGGCGCTCAAGGACGAGCTCGGCGACCGCCCGGTCGCCGTCGCCGGCCACTCGCTCGGCGAGCTGACCGCGCTCGCCGTCGCCCAGTCGATCTCCGAGCGCGACGCGATCCGGCTCGCCGCCCTGCGCGGCCGCCTGATGTCCGAGTCCGGCGCCCGCCGCGGCGACGGCACCATGCTGGCCGCCCTCGGGGGCGACGACGCCAGCGTCGTGCGCATCGCCGAGGCCCACGGCGCCACCGTCGCCAACGACAACGCGCCCGGCCAGCTCGTGCTGTCCGGCGAGCGCGCCGCGCTGCGCGATGCCGGCTCCGAGCTGCGCGAGAACGGCGTCCGGATCCTCGAGCTCAACGTCGCCGGCGCGTTCCACTCGCCGTTCATGGCCGACGCGGTGCCGGACTTCGCCGACGCGCTGAACGCGACCTACGTCCGCAAGCCGCGGATCGAGGTCTGGAGCTGCGTCACCGCCGAGCCGCTCGACGACGTCCGCCGCCGGCTCGCCGAGGGGCTCACCGCTCCGGTGCGCTGGCGCGAGACGATCATGGGCCTGCAGGCCGCCGGTATCGACCGCTTCGTCGACGTCGGCCCGGGCCAGGTGCTCGCCAAGCTCGTCAAGCGGATCGCCAAGTCCGCGACCAAGGAGCCCGTGCGTGTCTGACAGCACGATCATACGGGGGAGCGCCGCGCCAGCGGCCGCGAGGGGGCAGAGCCCCCATGGCGCCGCCGTCGCCGGCCTCGGCACCGCGATCCCCACGATCGTGGTCGACAACGCGACCGTCGCCGAGCAAATCGGCAAGGACGTCGAGTGGATCGTGTCGCGCACCGGCATCCACGAGCGTCGCGTGCTCGGCCCCGGCGAGCAGCTGGCGCCGCTCGCCACCCAGGCCGCGCAGGCCGCGCTCGACGACGCCGGCATGAGCGCCGGCGAGATCGACATGGTGATCGTCGCGACCTGCTCGCCCGACGACCTGCTGCCGGCCACCGCGGTGACCGTTGCCGGCCTGCTCGGCGCCGGGCGCGCCGTCGGGCTGGACGTCAACGCCGCCTGCACCGGCTTCCTCTCGGGGCTGCAGCTCGGCTCCTCCGTGCTCGAGGCCGGCCGCGCCGAGGCCGTCCTCGTGATCGGCGCGGAGCACCTGTCCAAGCTCATCGACCCGACCGACAAGCAGACCGCGATGCTGTTCGCCGACGGCGCCGGCGCCACGGTGCTCACGCGCACCACCGGCCCCGGAGAGCTCGGTCCCGTCGTCCTTCGCTCGGAGCCGCAGCGCGACTTCCTGTACGCCTCGCACGCCGACTGCACCGTCCGCATGCAGGGCCAGGAGGTCTTCAAGCACGCCGTCGCCCGCATGTCGGAGGCGACCCAGCAGGCGGTCGCCGCCGCGCAGACGACGCTCGACGAGATCGACCTGTTCGTCTACCACCAGGCCAACTCGCGCATCGTCGCCTCCGTCGGCCGGCGGCTGGGCCTCGACCCCGAGCGGGTCGTGGACTGCATCGCCGGCTATGGCAATGTCTCGGCGGCCTCGCTGCCGATCGCGCTCGCGTACGCCCGCGACGAGGGCCGGCTGCCCGACGGGGCGCGGGTGCTCGTCTCCGCCTTCGGCGCCGGCTTCGTCTGGGGCGCCGCCGTCCTCGACTGGAGGGCGACCGCATGAGCCCCCAGGAGCGTGGCTGCGCGCTCGTGACGGGCGCCTCGCGCGGCATCGGCGCCGCGACCGCCAAGGCGCTGGCCGGCGACGGCTGGGCCGTCGCGGTCGGTTACCGCTCCGGTGCCGACGAGGCCGGCGCGGTCGTGCACGACATCGAGTCGGCCGGCGGTCGCGCGGTCGCCATCCAGGGCGATGTCGCCGATCCCGAGGCCGCCGACACGCTGTTCAGCGCCGCCGAGGAGGCGCTCGGCGGGCCGGTGCTCGTGCTCGTCAACAACGCCGGCGTGACCGCCGACAACCTGTCGCCGGCGCTCAGCGACGACGACTGGGACACGGTCGTCAACACGAACCTGTCCGGCGCCTTCCGGCTCACCCGCCGCGCGCTGCGGCCGATGCTGCGCGCCCGCTACGGGCGCATCGTCAACGTCGCGTCGGTCGTCGGCCAGCGGGCCAACCCCGGCCAGGCGAACTACGCCGCCGCCAAGGCCGGTCTCGTCGGCATGACCAAGACGGTCGCCGCCGAGGTCGCCCGCCGCGGCGTGACCGTCAACGCCGTCGCCCCCGGCTTCATCGCCACCGAGATGACCTCCGGCCTCGGCGACGACAACGACCTGCTCTCCCACGTCCCGGCCCGTCGGGCCGGCACGCCCGAAGAGGTCGCCGCCTGCGTGCGGTTCCTGGCCTCCGAGGAGGCCGGCTACGTCACCGGATCCACGCTCACCGTCGACGGCGGGCTCTCCGCCTGATCACCCAAGAAAGGACGCACCCCCGAAATGACCCCCACCACCGTCACCCGCGAGGCCATCCAGACCCGCGTGTTCTCCGCGCTCGAGGAGTTCGGCGCCGAGCCGGACGAGATCTCCCTCGAGGCCACGTTCGAGTCACTCGACGTCGATTCGCTCGACCTGGTCGAGCTCGGCCAGATCGTGCAGGAGGAGTATGGAGTCGAGATCAAGGGCGAGGACATGCCGAAGCTCAAGACCGTCGGCGACTCCGTCGACCTGATCGCCGATCGCGCGGCCGCTTAGGGGTCTGATGAAGAAGCGCATCGTCATCACCGGCGTCGGAGCGGTCACCCCGCTCGGCGCCGACGCCCGCACCCTGCACGTCCGCTGGTGCGCCGGGGACTCCGGCATCGAGGACGGGGCCGGCCACTGCACGGACTTCGCGCCCGAGGACGTGCTCTCGCGCAAGCTCGTCCGGCGGACCGACCGCTTCACGCAGCTGGCCCTCGCGGCGTCCGACGAGGCGCTCGCGCAGGCCGGCTGGGACGGCGGCGAGCTGCCGTACGACCCGGACCGGATCGGCTGCATCCTCGGCACCGGCATCGGCGGCATCTCCACGCTGCTCGACGGCTACGACGCCCTGCTCGACAGCGGCCCCACGAAGGTCCCGCCGCTGTCGATCCCGCTGATGATGCCGAACTCCAACGCGGCCGCGGTCGCGATGCGGCACGGCATCCGCGGCCAGGTCTACGGGACCACGTCCGCCTGTGCGGCGGGCGCTCACGCGATCGGCGCCGCCGCCCGGGCGATCGACGCCGGCGACTGCGACGCCGTCGTCTGCGGCGGGTCCGAAGCCGCCCAGCACGCGCTCTCGATCGCCGCGTTCGCGTCGATGGACGCGCTGTCGAACTCTGGCGTGTCGCGCCCGTTCGACGCCCGCCGCGACGGGTTCGTGATGGGCGAGGGCGCCGGGGTGCTCGTGCTCGAGGACGCCGAGTCCGCGCAGGCGCGCGGCGCCGAGATCCTCGCCGAGCTGATCGGCTACGGCGCCACGTCGGACGCGTTCCACCTGACCGCCCCGATGGAGGACGGCGCGGGCGCCGCGAAGGCGATCGCCCTCGCGCTCGCCGACGCCGGGCTGACCCCTGGCGACGTCGACTACGTCAACGCGCACGGCACCTCGACGCCGCTCAACGACCGCTCGGAGACGCGCGCGCTCAAGACCGCGCTCGGCGACCGGGCGACCCAGGTCCCCGTCTCGTCCACGAAGTCCGTGATCGGCCACCTGCTCGGCGCCGCCGGCGCCGTCGAGGCCGTCGCCACGGTGCTCGCACTGCGCGAGCGCGTCGCCCCGCCCACCGTCGGGTGGGAGGAGCGCGAGGAGGGCATGGACCTCGACTACGTCCCCGACGGCCCGCGCCCGCTGAACGTCAACGGCAAGGCGCCGATCGCCATTTCCAACTCGTTCGGGTTCGGCGGCCACAACGCCGTCCTCGCCCTGAAGGGAGTCGCTCGATGAGCGCAGTGGTCGTCAACGAACCCGTCACGCTCGGGCCGCTGGACCGTCTGAAGGCCCTCTGCGACGACGGCTCGCTGCACGTCATCCGCTCCGAGGTCTCCTCTCGGCGGATGGGCGACCGCGCCCGCGCCGGCGACGGTGTCGTCGGCGCCGCCGGCCGCGTCAACGGCCGGCCCGTGTTCGCCTACGCGCAGGACACGTCGTTCGTCGGCGGCTCGCTCGGCGAGCAGCACGCAGACACGATCGTGCGCGTCCTCCAGCTGGCCGGCCAGGCGCGCGTGCCCGTCGTCGGGTTCGTCGCGTCCGCCGGCGCGCGGATGCAGGAGGGCGTCGCCTCGCTGGCCGGCTACGGCCGCATCTTCGGCGAGCACGTCCGGCTGTCCGGCCGCGTCCCGCAGATCTCGGTCATCGCCGGCACCAGCGCCGGCGGCGGCTCCTACTCGCCCGCGCTGACCGACTTCGTCCTGATGACCCAGGACGCCTCGATGTTCCTGACCGGCCCCGCGGTCGTGAAGGAGGTCATGGGCGAGGACATCGACGCGGCCAGCCTCGGCGGCGCGCGCGTGCACGAGCGCAACGGCGTCTGCCACAACGTGGTCGAGGACGACCTCGCCGCCGCCCGCCACGTCCGCCACCTGCTCTCGTACTTCCCGCAGCACGCCGGGGAGGACCCGCCGCAGGGGCTCCCGCAGGACCCGCACGAGGGTGACCCGGGCGACATCGTGCCGTCCGACCCCCGCAAGGTCTACGACGTCCGCGACGTCGTCTCCCGCGTCGTCGACAGTGGCGAGATGCTGGAGATCCAGCCGCGCTGGGCCAAGAACATCGTGGTCGGGTTCGCGCGCCTCGACGGCCGGCCGGTCGGCATCGTCGCCAACCAGCCGCGCTTCATGGGCGGCGTGCTCGACGCCGACACCGCCCAGAAGGGCGCGCGCTTCGTGCGCACCTGCAACACCTTCAACATCCCGCTGCTCGTGTTCGTGGACACGCCGGGCTTCATGCCCGGCACCAAGCAGGAGCAGCTCGGGGTCATCCGCCACGGCGCCAAGCTGCTGCACGCGTTCGCCGAGGGCGAGGTGCCCAAGCTGACCGTCGTCTTGCGCAAGGCGTTCGGCGGCGCGTACATCACCATGAACTCGCGCGCGCTCGGCGCGCACCTGGCCTTCGCGTGGCCGGGCGCCGAGCTCGGGGTGATGGGCCCGAAGC
The DNA here is from genome assembly GCA_034664525.1 of Solirubrobacteraceae bacterium. Taxonomy (GTDB): domain Bacteria; phylum Actinomycetota; class Thermoleophilia; order Solirubrobacterales; family Solirubrobacteraceae; genus DATLGB01. The sequence continues at coordinate 876 of JAXDHL010000638.1, read as the reverse complement.
AGGCGGTCGCGATCGTCACCCCGCGCGACATCGCCGCCGCCGACGACCCCGAGGCCGAGCGCGACCGGCTCGCCGAGGCCTACGCCGACGAGCACATGCGCGCGAGCGTGGCCGCCTCCGACGGTCACGTCGACGAGATCATCGAACCCGCTGCGACGCGGGCGCGGCTGGCCTGGGGCCTGTCGACGCTCGCCGGATCCGCGCGGGGAAGCCACCGAGGAAACCTCCCGCTATGACCACGCTGTTCTCCCAGCCCTTCGACGCGCTCGAGGCCGGTGACCGCTTCACCACCCGCGGGCGCACGGTCACCGAGTCCGACGTCCACGGCTTCGCCGGCCTGACCGGCGACTTCCATCCGCAGCACACCGACGAGGAGTGGGCGGCCGCCGGACCGTTCGGCGGCCGGATCGCCCACGGCCTGCTCGTGCTCTCGTTCGCCGCCGGCCTCGTGCCGTTCGACCCCGAGCGCGTGATGGCGCTGCGCAAGGTGCGCGACGTCGTGTTCAAGCGCCCGGTGCGGCTCGGCGACACGATCCACGTCGAGGGGCGCGTGGCCGAGGTCAAGCCGATCGACGAGTCCGCCGGCCTGGTGGCCGTGGCGCTCAACGTCACCGGCGCGAACCGCCAGACCGTCATGCGCGCGACCGTCGAGGTGGTCTGGCGGCGTGACGCGGCGCCCGTGACCAACGGCGCCCCGGACGAGCTGCCGGACGCCCTGACCTGCGTGCCGCTGTGATGCTCGCCGGCACGCGGATCCTCATCACGGGCGCGCTCACGCGCGACTCGATCGCCTTCCACGCCGCCGAGACCGCCCAGCGGGCCGGGGCGGAGGTCGTCCTCACCTCGTTCGGGCGCGCGCGGCGCATGACCGAGCGC
>JAXDHL010000637.1:0-2861 GCA_034664525.1 Solirubrobacteraceae bacterium | reverse complement strand
CCGGTCGGCGGACGGGTCCGGGTGACCGTCCGGACGGAGCCGGAATTCGCCGTGCTCGAGGTCGCCGACAGCGGGCCGGGCATCGCGGCCACCGAGCGCGACGCCGTGTTCCGCCGCGCCTGGCGGGGGGCGTCGGCCCGCTACCGCACCAGCGGCAGCGGCCTCGGGCTCGCGATCGTGCAAGAGGCGGTGCGCCTGCACCAGGGCTCGATTCGCGTCGGGCGGGCACCCGAGGGCGGGGCCCTCATGGTCGTGCGCCTCCCGCACGCCGACCTGAGCGCCGACACCGAGGGCCCGTCGATCCGCGAGGCGGCGTCGCTGCGCCTCGCGACGGAGGCGACCGTCGCCGACCTGCAGCAGGCGCTCGGGGACCCGTCGGACAGCGCCGCCGGCTGACGGCGCGACGATCTACTCGACCGTGACGGTCTTCGCGAGGTTGCGGGGCTGGTCCACGTTGAGCCCGCGGTTGCGCGCGATCCGGTAGGCCAGCACCTGCAGCGGGATGACGGCCAGCAGCGGCTGCAGCATCCAGTCGGTCCTCGGCACGCGCAGGACCTCCTCCGCGTGCTGGCCGATCGTCGCGTCGCCCTCGGTCGCGACCGCGATCACGTGCGCGCCGCGGGCGCGCACCTCCTGCATGTTGGAGACGACCTTCTCGAGCACCGGCGACTCCGTCGCCACGACGACGACCGGCGTCTGCTCGTCGAGCAGGGCGATCGGCCCGTGCTTCATCTCCCCCGCCGCGTACGCGTCGGTGGCGATGTAGGAGATCTCCTTGAGCTTGAGCGCCCCCTCGAGCGCCACCGGCAGTCCGACGTGGCGGCCGAGGTAGAGGAAGAAGTCCGAGCCGGAGTGGGCGTTCGCCGCGCGCTCGATCGGCGCCTCGGAGGCCTCGAGCAGCTCGGCGATGAAGTGCGGGACGCGCTTGAGCTCGGCGACGAGCTCGGTCAGCCGCGCGCGGTCCAGCGTCCCGCGCAGCTCGGCGAGGCGCAGCGCGAGCAGGTACATCGCGGCGACCTGGGCGACGAACGTCTTCGTCGCGGCGACGCCGATCTCGAGCCCGGCACGGGTGAACAGGACGCCGTCGGCATCGCGGGTCGCCTGCGAGCCCATGATGTTCGTGATCGTCAGCACCGTCGCGCCACGCGATCTGGCCAGCCGCATCGCGGCGAGCGTGTCCGCGGTCTCGCCCGACTGGGTGATGCCGATCACGAGGTCGCCCGGGCCGACCACCGGGTTCCGGTAGCGGTACTCGGAGGCGACGTCCATCTCGACCGGGACGCGTGCCCACTCCTCGATCGCGTAGCGGCCGATCAGGCCCGCGTGGTAGCTCGTGCCGCAGGCGACGACGACGATCCGGCGCACGCTGCGCAGCAGGTCGTCGGTGATCGTCTCCCCGAGGTAGAGGTCGACGCCGTCAGGCCGGACCGTGCGGTCGGCGATCGTCTCGGCCACCGCGTCCGCCTGCTCGTGGATCTCCTTCAGCATGAACGTCTCGTAGCCGCCCTTCTCGGCCGCCTCGGCGTTCCACTCGATCGTCTCGACGGGGCGCTCGACGGGCGCGCCTGCGGCCGTCGTGAACTCGACGCCGTCGGGGTGGATCGCGACGATCTCGCCATCCTCGACGTACTGGACGCGCTTGGTGTGGGCGAGGAAGGCGGGGATGCCGGAGGCGAGGAACTGCTCGCCCTCGCCGCGGCCGACGACCAGCGGGCACTCCTTGCGCGCGCCCACCAGCACGTCGGGCTGGTCGGCGGCGACCGCCACGAACGAGTAATGGCCGCGCAGGCGGGCGTAGGTGCGCCGGACGGCGTCGACGAGGCTGCCGTCGCCGGCGTCGAGCTCCCGCGAGATCAGGTGGGCGATGACCTCGACGTCGGTCTCGCTCGAGAACTCGGCGCCCGCCTCGAGCAGCTGCTGCTTGAGCTCGAGGTAGTTCTCGACGATCCCGTTGACGACGACGTGGACGCGGTTGTCCGTGTCGTAGTGCGGGTGGGCGTTCTCCTCGGTGACGCGCCCGTGCGTGGCCCAGCGGGTGTGGCCGATGCCGGTGGTCGGCGGCTCGGTCTCGACCGCCACGGCGCCGTTCCCGGCGGCGCGCTCGTCGACGGCCCGGCGAAGGTGGCTGAGGTTGCCGACAGAGCGCACGCTGCGCAGCTCACCGTCCTCGAGCAGGGAGATCCCCGCCGAGTCGTACCCGCGGTACTCGAGCTTCTCGAGTCCGCCGAGCAGGATCTCCTGGACCGGCTTGCGTCCGACGTAGCCGACGATCCCGCACATGGGGCGCCCCTCCTTTCAAGAAACGGGGAAGGCCGCGCCTGGCGGCCTTCGACAGGGCTCGATTCTAGGCGAGCTCAGCTTCGACGGCCAGCACGATTCGCCTGCAGACGGCGTGCGCCTCGTCGGCGGTCGGGGCCTCCACCATCACGCGCACGAGCGGCTCGGTGCCGCTCGGGCGGACGAGCACGCGGCCGCGTCCTTCGAGCGCCTCGTGCTCGCAGCCGACCAGCTCGCGCAGGCCCGTGTGCGCGCCGTACGCGTCGCGGTCCCGGACGCGGACGTTGACCAGCGTCTGTGGCAGCTTCGCCATCGCGTGGCGGTCGGCGAGGTCGCCGCCCTCCAGCGCCTCCATGACCAGCAGCGCGGAGGCGATGCCGTCGCCGGAGGGCACGAAGCCCATGTCGATGATGTGGCCCGACTGCTCGCCGCCGAGCGCCCAGCCGCGCTCGCGCAGCTCCTGCAGGACGTAGCGGTCCCCCACGCTCGTGGTGGCGACCTCGATGCCGTGGTCGCGCATCGCGGTGTGGAACCCGTAGTTGGTCATCACCGTGACGGCCACGCCGCCGCCGAGCCGGTCCTGG
>JAXDHL010000636.1:0-6558 GCA_034664525.1 Solirubrobacteraceae bacterium | reverse complement strand
GGGTGCCGACCGGGATGCTGATCGGGGGCGCGGTGGGCAACCTGATCGACCGCGCCCGCGGCGACGGGGTGACCGACTTCGTGAAGGTCCCGCTCTGGCCGGCGTTCAACGTGGCCGACGTGGCGATCACGTTCGGGGTGCTGGCGCTCGTGTACGTGCTGGAGAAGCCGCGTGCCTGACGCCGAGCGGCTCGACGTGCACGTGGCCCGCGTCCACGAGATCTCCCGCGCCGCCGCCGCGAAGCTGATCGACGCCGGGCGCGTGCTGGTCGACGGCGCGCCGAAGCCGAAGCGCTTCCTCGTGCGCCCGGGGCAGACCGTGACCGTCGAGGCCGTGGAGGCGGCCGAGCGCCCGCACGTCCCCGACGCCACGTTCGCCGTCGCCTTCGAGGACGAGCACCTGCTGGTGGTCGACAAGCCGGCCGGCGTCGTCGTCCATCCCGGGCACGGCCACGACCGCGGCACGCTCGTGCAGGCGCTCGCCGGCCGGGTCGCCGGCGGCGAGGACGCCACCCGGCCGGGTGTCGTGCACCGGCTCGACCGCGACACGTCCGGGCTGCTCGTGCTCGCCCGCACCGAGCAGGCGTACTTCGCGCTGTCGGAGGCGATCCGCCGGCGCGACGTCACCCGCCAGTACCTCGCCGCCGTCGACGGCCGCCCGCCGGCCCGCACGGGCACGATCGACGCCCCGCTGGGCCGCGACCGGCGCGTGCGCACCCGGATGTCGAGCGACACGGACGACCCGCGCGACGCGGTGACCCACTTCGAGATCGCCGAGGCGCTGCCCGGGGCGACGCTGCTGCGGGTCCGGCTGGAGACCGGCCGCACGCACCAGATCCGCGCCCATCTGCTCGCGATCGGCCACCCGGTCCTCGGCGACGTCGAGTACGGGAAGCCCGGCGGCGGGCTGGAGCGCCAGTTCCTGCACGCGGAGCGGCTGGCCTTCACCCACCCGGTCACGGGGGAGCCCGTCGACCTCCGCTCGCCGCTGCCGAGCGACCTCGAGGCGGCGCTGGCTAGACTGCGGGACTCGTAGGACCAACCCACTACCCCGGGTGGCCCATACGAGCCGCGAGTCCTGCCCGGCATCCGCCGGGTCCTCGCGCGCTCACCGCCCGGGAGCCGCATCCACCCCAAGCAAAAGGAACTGAAAAGACGATGGCGACTGCCCAGGTCGGCCTCAGGGATCTGCTCGAGGCCGGTGTCCACTTCGGCCACCAGACCCGCCGCTGGAACCCCAAGATGCGCCGCTTCATCCACGGCGAGCGCGAGGGGATCTACATCATCGACCTCCTCAAGACGGCCGAAGCGCTCGAGACCGCGCAGTCGTTCGCGGAGGGGATCGCCCGCCGCGGTGGCACGATCCTGTTCGTCGGCACCAAGAAGCAGGCGCGCGACTCGATCAAGGACATCGCCGAGTCCTGCGGCATGCCGTACGTCAACCAGCGCTGGCTCGGCGGCGTGCTCACGAACTTCCAGACGATCTCGCAGCGCATCAAGCGCCTGCACGACCTCGAGCGCTTCCAGACGGAGGGCCAGCTCGAGCTGCTGCCGACCCAGGAGCGCATGAAGGCCCAGGCCGACCTGGCCAAGCTGCAGGCGAACCTCGGCGGCGTCAAGCACATGCAGCGCCCGCCGGACGCGATGTTCGTCGTCGACCTCAAGACCGAGACGATCGCGGTCAAGGAGGCCCAGCGCCTGCGGATCCCGATCATCGGCCTGGTCGACACCAACTGCGACCCGGACGGCATCGCCTACGTGGTGCCGGGCAACGACGACGCGATCAAGTCCTGCGGGATCATCACCAAGGCGCTCGGCGACGTGATCCGCTCGGGCCGCGCCGCCTGGCAGCACGTCGAGGAGGAGCGCGTCCGCAAGGAGGCCGAGGCCGCCGCCGCGCGCGCCGCCGAGGAGGCCGCCAGGCGCGAGGCCGAGGAGAACGCCCGCCGCGAGGCCGAGGAGGCCGCCGCGCGCGAGGCCGCCGAGCGCACCGAGGAGCGCCAGGCCGAGGCCGCGGCCAGCCGCAAGGCCAACGAGCCGGTCGAGCGCTCGGGCCAGGGCGGCCGCCCGCATCCGGCGCCGACCGTGTCCGAGGACCTGCCCAAGGGCGCGGGCCCGCGCGGCAAGAAGCCGTCTCCCGCCAAGCGCTCGGCGCCGAAGCCGGCGCCCGCCGCCGCCGAGGCCACGCCGGCCCCCGCCGAGCCGGCGCCGGCGCCCGCCGCCGAGGCGAGCCCGGCCCCCGCCGAGGCGCCGCCGGCGCCCGAGGCCACGCCCGCCCCCGAGGCCGCGCCCGCCCCCGAGGTGCCGGCCGAGACCACCGAAACCCAGACCGAGAACTAAGAGGACCCCAGAGAAATGGCCACCATCACCGCCTCCCAGGTGAAGGAGCTCCGCGACCGCACGGGCGCGGGCATGATGGACTGCAAGAAGGCGCTCGGCGAGAGCGAGGGCGACGTCGACAAGGCGGTCGAGCTGCTGCGCGTCAAGCTCGGCGACAAGGCGCTCAAGCTCGGCGGTCGCGAGACCTCCGAGGGGACCGTGCAGTCCTACATCCACTCCAACGCGAAGGTCGGCGTGCTCGTCGAGGTCGACTGCAACACCGACTTCGTCGCCCGCAACGGCGACTTCGTGGACTTCGCCCGCTCGGTCGCGATCCACATCGCCGCGATCCCGACGATCCAGTGGGTCGCCGAGGACGACGTCCCCGCCGAGGCCAAGGAGGCCGAGCTGCGCGTGTTCGAGCAGCAGGCCGCCGACAAGCCGGAGAACATCCGCCCGAAGATCGCCGAGGGCAAGCTGCGCAAGTGGCTCGAGGAGGTCACCCTCCTCAACCAGGAGCACATCAACGCCGACCGGTTCGAGGGCAAGACGATCGAGCAGATCCGCGCCGAGCTCTCGGGCCAGCTGGGCGAGAACGTCGTCATCAAGCGCTTCGCGCGCTTCGCCGTCGGCGCCTAGCGCCCATGGCGGATCCCGCGTTCGATCGCATCCTGCTCAAGCTCTCGGGCGAGGCCCTGATGGGGTCGCGCGAGTACGGCATCGACGGGGACAAGGTCCAGGCGATCGCACGCCAGATCCAGCGCGTGCACGACCGCGGCGTCGAGATCGCGGTCGTGCTCGGCGCGGGCAACATCTACCGTGGGCTGGCCGGGGCGGCGAGCGGCATGGACCGGGCGACCGCGGACTACATGGGCATGCTGGCGATCGTGCTCAACGCGCTGACGCTCCAGGACGCGCTCGAGAAGCTCGGAGTCCACACGCGCGTGCAGTCGGCGATCACCGTCGCCGAGGTCGCCGAGCCCTACATCCGCCGCCGCGCCATGCGCCACCTCGAGAAGAAGCGCGTCGTGATCTTCGCCGCCGGCACCGGCAATCCGTTCTTCACCTCCGACACGGCGGCCGCGCTGCGCGCGCTGGAGATCCACGCCGACGCCATCCTGATGGCCAAGAACGGCGTCGAGGGCGTCTTCACCGCCGACCCGCGCACGGACCCCGCCGCCGAGTTCATCCCCGAGATCACGCATATGGACGCGCTGCAGCGCGGCCTGAAGGTCATGGACTCGACCGCCCTGTCGCTGTGCATGGACAACAACACGCCGATCCACGTCTTCAACATGGACGACGAGCAGAACATCGACCGGATAGTGTCCGGCGAGCGCGTCGGCACCCTCGTCCGCACCCCGGCATGACCCTCATCGACGATTTCCTCAAGGACGCCCGCGAGCACATGGCGAAGTCCGTGGAGTCGACGCGGACGAAGTTCTCGACCGTGCGCGCCGGCCGCGCGAGCACGGCCCTGCTCGACCGCATCGTGGTCGACTACTACGGCGCGCAGACGCCGCTCAAGCAGCTGGCGACGGTGAACGCGCCCGAGGCGCGGCTGCTCACGATCCAGCCGTACGACAAGACCTCGATCAAGGCGATCGAGCGCGCGATCCTCGAGTCCGACGTCGGCCTGACGCCGAACAACGACGGCTCGATCGTCCGGCTGCAGATCCCGGAGATGACCGAGGAGCGCCGGCGCGAGATGGTCAAGGTCGCCCGCAACGTCGCCGAGGAGGGGCGGGTCGCGATCCGCAACATCCGCCGCGACGTGATGCACGACCTGCGCGAGCTGCGCGAGGAGGGCGAGGCCGGCGCCGACGACGAGCATCGCGCCGAGGAAGCGCTCCAGAAGCTCACCGACGAGAAGATCGCCGAGGTCGACGGCGCGCTGAAGGCCAAAGAGGCCGAGATCCTCGAAGTCTGAGGGAACGCGTGGGATGCCCGCGCGGCACGTCGCGATCATCACCGACGGCAACGGCCGCTGGGCCGCACAGCGCGGGCTGCCGGTGGCCGAGGGCCATCAGGCCGGCGCCGACACCGTCAAGGCGCGGCTGCGCGACGCGGTCGATCTCGGGATCCGCGAGCTGACCGTCTTCTCGTTCTCGACCGAGAACTGGTCGCGCTCGGAGGATGAGGTTGGCGCGCTGATGGGGATGTTCGCCCAGCGGATCCTCGGGGAGACGCCGGAGCTCGACGCCGAGGGGGTGCGGATGCGCTTCGTCGGGCGCCGCGATGGCGTGGACCCGGAGCTCGTCGAGCTGATGGACTGGGCCGAGCAGCAGACCGCGGCGAACGACCGGATCACGCTGTACGTCGCGTTCAACTACGGCGGGCGGGCCGAGATCCTCGACGCCGCGCGCGGCTTCACCGGGACGACGGAAGAGGAGTTCGCCGCGCGCCTGTACGCCCCGGAGATGCACGATCCCGACCTCCTGATCCGCACCTCGGGCGAGCAGCGGATCTCCAACTACCTGCTGTGGCAGTGCGCCTACAGCGAGTTCGTGTTCACGCCCGTCCTGTGGCCGGACTTCTCGCGGGCGGACTTCGAGGCGGCGCTCGAGGAATACGAGGCGCGGCAGCGGCGCTTCGGCGGTCGCTGACCCCGCCCTCCGGCGGGTAGCGTGCACCGCATGGAATACCGGCAACTCGGACGGTCGGGACTCCGCGTCTCGACGATCACGCTCGGCACGATGGGCTACGGCGGCTCGGGCTCCTTCGCCGCCGTCGGCACGCTCGGCGTCGAGGACTGCAAGCGACAGCTCGACATCTGCCTCGACGCCGGGGTGAACTTCGTCGACACCGCCAACATGTATTCGGGCGGCCAGTCGGAGGAGATCCTCGGGGAGGCGCTCGAGAGCCGCCGCGACCGGCTGCTGGTCGCCACCAAGGTGCGCTTCCCGATGGGCGACGGACCGAACGACGCCGGCCTGTCGCGCCATCACATCCTGGCCTCGGTCGAGGACTCGCTGCGGCGCCTGCGCGCCGATCACATCGACCTGCTGCAGGTCCACCAGTGGGACGGCCTGACGCCCTACGAGGAGACGCTGGACACGCTGGACACGCTCGTGCGCTCGGGGAAGGTCCGCTACGTCGGCTGCTCGAACTACACGGCCTGGCAGATGATGAAGGGGCTCGGGATCTCCGAGCGCCGCGGCTTCCAGCCGTTCATCTGCACCCAGATCCACTACACGCCGCAGGCGCGCGAGGCCGAGTTCGAGATCATCCCGGCCGTGCTCGACCAGGGGCTGGGCACGCTGATCTGGTCGCCGATCGCCGGCGGCCTGCTGTCGGGCAAGTACCGCCGCGACCAGCAGGGGCCCGAGGGGTCGCGCCAGATGAGCGACTGGGGCGAGCCGCCCGTCTACGACGAGGACGCGCTCTACAACCTGATCGATGTGCTCGTCGAGGTGGGGGACGCGCATGGCGTGTCGGCCGCGCAGGTGACGCTCGCGTGGCTGCTGGGCCGGCCTGCGGTCACCTCGGTGATCGTCGGCGCGCGCACGGATGAGCAGCTGAAGGACAACCTCGCCGCCGCCGATCTCGAGCTCACCGACGAAGAGGTCGCCCGCATCGAGGAGGTGTCGCGGCCGCCGCTGCCGTACCCGCTGTGGCACCAGTCGGCGAACGCCTCGGACCGGCTGTCGGACGCCGACCTGAGCGTGCTGGGGCGCCACCTGCAGGACTGACCGGCGCCACCGATAGGGTCCGGCGCGTATGGGACGCCCGCGCGAGCGCACGCCCACGGACCTCGTCCAGCGGGTGATCGTCGGCGTCCCGGCCGCGGTCGTCGCGGTCGTGCTCATCTATCTGAGCCCCGAGACGTTCGCGGTCACCGCGCTCGTCCTCGGCGGCGCGGCGCTGGGCGAGCTGTGGGGGATGTACGAGCGCGTGCACCCGGTCAAGCTGGCCGGGTTCCTCGCACTCGCCGGCTACGCGGCGGCCGCCCACTTCGGCGGCGAGCACCAGGTGCTGCTCGTCACCGTGGCGGCGTTCCCGCTGATGTTCCTGCTCGGGATGGCGACGCCCGGCGCCGGCCCGTCGATGACCGCTCGCCTGTCGCTGACGATCTTCGGCATCACGTGGATCGGGCTGGCGATCGCGCACGCGGTCCTGCTGCGCCAGCTCCCGCACGGGGCGGACATCATCATCGACATCCTGATCGGCACGTTCGTCGGCGACTCCGGCGCCTACCTCGGCGGCCGCGCGCTGGGACGCCGCCGGCTGGCGCCCTCGA
>JAXDHL010000635.1:0-3924 GCA_034664525.1 Solirubrobacteraceae bacterium | reverse complement strand
CGTCGACGAGCAGCTCGGGCGCTTCGAGACCGTGTGGGCCGCGGCGGGGACGCCGCACGCGGTGTTCCCGATCAGCTTTGCCGAGCTGCTGCGGGTGACCGGCGCCGAGCCGCGTCCCGTCTCCTGATCGACGCGGCGCCGGCATTCGTGTGGGCAGGCGCCGGAACAGCCGGCACGGCGCCACCGGCGCCCTGCCCACGCAACCGGTGGCGCTACTCCTCGTCTTCCTCGTAGAGCGACTCGCGCGCGAGCTCGCGCCCGTTGCGGTCCCAGAGGCGGATCTCGACGTAATCGCTCTGGTAGGCGTCGGGGGCGATCAGCGTGAAGCGGTCGTCGACGAGCAGGCACTGGTCGACGGTCAGGCCGGCCAGCTCGGCGGTCACGATCGCGCCGCCGCTGAGCGACACGCCCCAGACGACGGTCATCGCGGCGACGCGGCCGTGCTCGCCGCGCCAGCCGCCGATCACCTCGTCGCAGAGGTCGAGCTTCCACTCGGGATGGCGGTCGGCGGTCTCGTCCGTGAAGTCGGCGGTCGCGGAGAAGTGCTGCGGCTCGCGCTCGGCGGGTTCGGCGGAGTCCGGGTTCGGCGGCACGAAGGAGACCAGACCGAAGACGTCGAGACCGGTGTCGGTGCGGGCCGTCACCGGGATGTAGGTCCGGCCGCACCAGGTGCGGTCCGGGTGGTATACGAGCGGGCCGACCTCGCCGAGCGCGACGGTCTCACCCTGCTCGTCGGGCTCCTGGCTGAGCCGCAGGCACGCCGCCAGGAACTCGGCCTGCAGGGTCTCCGCCCAGCGGCCGGACGGGATCCCCTCCTGCGGCGGCTCGGCGGGGAAGCGGCAGATCATCCGGTCCTCAGGCGGCATCGCCGGACTATGGCATTTCGAGCAGCAGGGTGACCGGTCCGTCGTTGACGAGCGCCACGTCCATGTGGGCCCCGAACACGCCGCCCTGGGCGTGCAGGCGGGTGCGGAAGCGCTCGTAGAGCGGCTCGGCGATGTCGCCCGGCGCCGCGGCGACATAGGACGGCCGGTTGCCCTTGCGGGCGTCGCCGTAGAGCGTGAATTGGGAGACGCAGAGGACCTCGCGGTCGCCGAGCGGCTCGTTCATCCGGCCGTCCGCGTCCGGGAAGATCCGCAGCGTGCGCACCTTGTCGGCCAGGCGGTCGCAGATCGCCTCGTCGTCGTCGTGCGTGACCCCGAGCAGCACCACCAGGCCCGGCCCGATCGACGACACCCGCTCGCCGCCGACGGTCACCGAGGCCGAGCTGACCCGCTGCACGAGCGCGCGCATCAGGCCGCGAGCTCGATCACGGTGGCGCTCAGACCTCGCGGAGCTGCGCGGCCGCCGTCTCCGGCGGGACGATGCAGATGTGCACGCCGGCGCCGAGCTCCAGCCCGGCGAGGTGGGTCAGCCGCGGCACGATGTCGATCCGCCAGGCGAACTGGTCGGCGCCGCGCGGGGCGGTCCGGACCCAGAGGTTGAGCGGCGGGTGCGCGCCGAGCCGGCGCGCGAGGCGGTTCAGGCCGTCGTGCAGCAGGGCGGCGCCGGTCGGACCGCCGTCCTCGAACCGCGGCCGCGGGCGTCGCGGCGCGAGCATCAGCTGGTAGGGCAGGCGCGATGCGTACGGAGCCATCAGCACCGCCTCGTCGTCAATGGCGACGATCCGCTCGCGCCGGCGCACCTCCTCCTGCACGAGGTCGCCGAGCAGGTCGCCGCCCATCGTGCGCGCGGCGTGGGCGCCGAAGCGCTCGCGCTCGCGGGCGATCGCGGCCGGGACGAAGTCGAGCGCGTACAGCTGCGCGTGCGTGTGCGGCAGCGACGAGCCGGCCTCGCGGCGCTCGTTGACGATCAGGTGCACGCAGGCGGCCCCCGCCTCGCGGTGGTGGGCCATCCGCTGCTGCCAGGCGGCGAGCGCCAGGCCGACCTGCTCGACGCTGCACTCGCCGAGCGAGTGGACGGGCTCCGGCGCGTTGACGATCACCTCGTGCTCACCGCGGGCGGCGACCGCGGTGAACAGGTCGGGCACCTCCTGCGGCGGCGGATCGGGAGCGTCCGGGCGCAGCGCCGGATAGAGGTTCGGGACCACGCGCACCGCCCAGCCGGGGGTGTTCGGCGCACGGTCCCGGACGCCGGGCTTGGGGACGGCGTAGACCTCGGGCGGCGTGCGGTCCTCGTGGCCCTCGAGGAACGGGTCCTTCTCCGGGTCGATCGGGTCGGGCGCGACCGACTGCAGGCCGCCGCCCGGGCGCTCGGCGCGCTCGCGGGCGACGATCGAGCGCAGGCCGGTCAGCGGGTCGACGCGGAACTCGGACATGGTGACCCGGCGGGGCTAACCGAGGTAGCGGTCGATGTCGCGGTCGAGCTGTGCCTCGGACGCGTAGCCGCCCTGCCGGATGAAGGCCTGCCGGCCCTTGGCATCGAGGAACACGGTGATCGGATAGTTGGCGGGCGCGCCGACCGCGCGGGCGAGCTTCTCGCTCGGGTCCTCGTAGGACGGGTAGGTGAGCGGGAACTCGCTCAGGAACTGCCTCGCGTCGGCCGTGTTGTCGCCGGAGTTGATGCCCAGGAAGGCGACCTGCTTGCCGCGGCGGGCGCTGACGTGCTCGAAGAACGGAAACTCGTGGCGGCACGGCCCGCACCACGACGCCCACTTGTTGAGCACGACGGGATGGCCGCGCAGGGTCTTCAGGCGCGCCTCCAGCACCCGGGTCCCGCCGCGCAGGATCTCGCTGGCCTGGCGGTGCAGGCCGGCCAGCGGCTGCGGCGCCCCGCGCAGCCCGGCGAGCGCGGACTGCAGGTGAAACGGCCTGGTCCTGGCCGGCGAGGAGCTGCCGCCCCCGGATCCTCCGGCCTGGCTGAGACCGACCACCAGGACCACGATGACCGCCGCGGCGGCGAGGAACGGGAGGGCCCGGCGCACGGCTATGCAGCCTAGAAGAACGAGGATTGGCGACCGAGCCTCGAGATCTGCTGTAATGGAGGTGCTTGCAGGCGGCCGGACGGGACCGGCCAGGAACTCCCCGTGGTCCCGCACCGATGCGCCGCAGGTCTCGGGCGTCGCACGTGATCAGTGGTTGCGACGTTCCCCCACGTCTATTTGCGAGCCTCAGTGGCTGACCCCACAGCAGTGGCCGATCAGGTCACGTTCCTTCCGTCGTCCGTCGACCTCGAGCGGGTGCAGAGATGCACGCGGGAGCCCTTCGTGCTCGAAGGGGAGTCGCTGGCCGACGCCCTGGCCCCGGGGTCGCCGCGCCGGCTGGCGTTCGACGAGGCGCTGGCGGAGATCGAGGCCGGCGGGCCGGCGCCGTCACCGGCCTGGCGGCGCAAGTGGTCGCTGCTGCTCGGGCTCGAGCGCCTGCTGGGGGTCGACGAGCCCACGCTGGTGGACGGGACGCTGCTGTCCGCGCACCAGGTCGACGCGCTGTCGGGCACGCTGACCGCCCTGCTGGCCGAGGCGCAGCGGACGGGCTCCAACGGCCAAGCGAACGGCAATGGCTCCGCGGAGCCGATCGAGCTCGCCTCCGCCGCCATCCCGGGCGAGGAGGGCCTCGAAGACGAGGCCGATCTCGACGAGGAGCCGCAGGACTGGGCCGAGGAGCCCGATGACTCCCACGACGAGGCCCAGCTCGCCGAGCAGCCCGAGGATCCCAACGCCGGCAAGCGGTTCTGGTTCGAGCACGCGACGGGCGCCGGCAAGACGGTCGCCGCGCTCGGCTTCGTGGAGGCCTCCCGCACCGGCGGCGTCCTGATCCTCACCCACCGCCGCAACCTCGTCGACCAGTTCCTCGGCGAGCTGCGTGATCGCGGCTACCGCGACCGCATCCACGGGCCGCTGCTGCGCGGACAGGACTCCGCGATCGGCCCGGTCACGGTCGAGACCTACCAGTGGTTCGTCCGCAACGCCGGCAATGTCTCCGACGC
>JAXDHL010000634.1:0-4042 GCA_034664525.1 Solirubrobacteraceae bacterium | reverse complement strand
CTACCGCACCGTGGTCGAGTCGCTGCACGAGGGCCTGTTCCTCCAGGACGCCGAGGGCCGCATCGTGGCCTCGAACCGGCGCGCCGAGGAGGTCCTCGGACTGTCCGCCACGGAGCTGACCGGCCGGACGTCGCTGGACTCGCGCTGGCAGGCGGTGCGCGCCGACGGCACGCCGCTGCCCAACCACGACCTCCCGGCCGCCCGCGCGCTGGCCACCGGCGAGCCGCAGCTCGACCAGCTCATCGGCATGGCCGTGCCGGGCGGCGGCCTGCGCTGGCTCACGGTCAACGCGACCCCGCTCAAGGACCGCGACGGATCCCTCAACGGCGTCGTCGCCACCTTCACCGACGTGTCCCAGCAGCGCGCCGAGCGCGACGAGCTGCGCCAGCTCGGCAAGCTCTTCGCGACCGCCTTCTCCGATGCGCCGACCGGGATGGGGCTCGTCGGCAGCGACGGCCGCTGGCAGCAGGTCAACCGGACCCTGTGCGACCTCCTCGGATACTCGGAGGAGGAGCTTCTCGGGCGCACGCCCCAGGACATCACGCACCCCGACGACCTGGCGATCGGCCCGCCGCTGCTCCAGGAGACGCTCGCGGGCAAGCGCGAGCGCTACGAGATCCAGAAGCGCTACGTGCACGCCGACGGGCACGCCATCTGGGCCCAGCTGTCCTGCTCGCTGGTCCGCGACGACGACGGCACGCCGCTGCACCTCATCGCCCACATCACGGACATCACCGAGCGCCTGGAGCTCCAGGAGCGCCTCCAGACCCTCGCCGACCGCGACTCGCTGACCGGCCTGTTCAACCGCCGCCGGTTCGAGGAGGAGCTCGAGAACCAGCTCGCGCGCTCCGCGCGATTCGGCGACCGCGCCGCCCTCGCGATGATCGACCTCGACGGCTTCAAGCGCGTCAACGACACGCGCGGCCACGCCGCCGGCGACGAGGTGCTGCGGTCGACCGCGCAAGCCCTGTCGCTGCGCATCCGCGCGACCGACACGCTGGCGCGCCTCGGCGGCGACGAGTTCGCCGTCATCCTCCTCGGGGTCGACGAGGGACAGGCCGGCGCGCTCGCCACGTCGCTCGCCGAGGCCGTGCGCAACGCCCCGGGCAACGCCGCCGTCACCGCGAGCGTCGGCGTCACGGCGATCACCGGAGCCGACACCGCCGACCGCGCCCTCGCGCGGGCGGACGCCGCGATGTACGCGGCCAAGCGCGACGCCCGCCGCTGAGCGCGCTCAGGCCGGCTCGGCCGACTTCACGACGCCGATGACGTGCCCCTCGGGGTCGTTGAAGAGCCCGATCTCGATCTGGTCCATGATGCGCTCCGGACCCATGACGCGCGTGCCGCCGAGACCCTCGGCCCTGGCGAGCGCGGCCTCGACGTCGGGGACCTCGACGTAGAACGTGACGTGGCCCGGGTAGCCCTCGGGCCCCTGGCCGACGCCGCCGCCGATGCCGATCCCGTCCGCCGTGCTGTTGTCCTCCCGCGCCACCATCCCGTAGTTCATCGGGTTGTCGGCCTCGATCTTCCAGCCGAACAGGTCGGAGTAGAAGGCTCCCAGCGCGGCACCGTCCCTTCCGATGACCTCGAAGTGGACCACTGGCTGTCCCATGATGCGACTCCCTTCCGCGCCGGCGCACCGGCGCTTGGCGATGGTCCGATAGTGACTGCGGGGAGCGCGGAAATCCATCGGCGGTGTCCCAGGTACGATCGGCGCGTGCCCGACCGCCTGCACTTCACCGACTCCGACGAGGCCAACGCGCTCATCGCCGCGGACCCCATGGCGCTGCTCGTCGGCTTCGCGCTCGACCAGCAGGTCACGGTGCAGAAGGCGTTCGCCGGCCCGCTCGCGTTGCGGGAGCGCCTCGGGGCGCTCGACGCCGCGACGCTCGCGTCCGCCGACCTCGAGCCCGTCTTCCGCGCCAAGCCGGCGATCCACCGCTTCCCCGGATCGATGGCCGGGCGGGTGCACGAGCTGGCCGTGCACGTGCGCGACCGCTACGACGGCGACGCCGCGCGCGTCTGGACCGACGCGGCCGACGCCGACGCGCTGCGCGCCAACCTGCAGGCGCTCCCCGGCTTCGGCGAGATGAAGGTCAAGGCGCTGGCCGCGGTCCTGGCCAAGCGCTTCGGCGTCGACGCCGCCGCCGACCTCGTGCCGTGGCACCCCACGCTGGGCGACGTCGACTCGGCCGACGCGCTCGCCGAGTACCAGGCGGCCAAGCGAGCGCACAAGGCCGAGTGGTCCAAGGCCCGCGCGGCCTCGTAGGGGCCGGTGCCGGGCGAGCGATGAGTTCGTCGCCGCGCCGGCGTCGTACGTCTCGATGACGAGCGAATCGAGCCGGACCCCGACCGACCGGCCTCGCGACGAGGCGGACGCGGTCGTCGCCGCGGCGATCGCGGGCGACGAGTCCGCGTTCGCCGTCCTGGTCGAGCGCCACCGGCGCGAGCTGCGGGTGCACTGCTACCGGATGCTCGGCTCGCTGGAGGACTCCGAGGACGTCGTGCAGGAGACGTTCCTGCGCGCGTGGCGCTAGCGCGCCGCCTTCACCTCTCGGGGCCCGTCCTCGTTTCGGGCGTGGCTGTACCGGATCGCCACGAACGCCTGTCTCGACGTCCTCGCGCGGACCCCGCGCCGCCTGCTTCCGTCGCAGCTGCGCCCGCCGTCGGGTCCCACCGTCGCGATGCCCCCGGTCGACCTGCCGTGGCTGCAGCCCTATCCGGACCACCTGCTGGAGGGGATCGCGGCGCCGGACGCCGGGCCGGACGCCGTCGTCGTGGCCCGGGAGACGATCGAGCTCGCGTTCCTCGCGGCGATCCAGCTCCTGCCTCCCAGGCAGCGTGCGGTGCTCATCCTGCGCGAGGTGCTGGGCTGGTCGGCGAAGGAGGCCGCCGAGCTCCTCGAGACGAGCGTCGCGTCGGTCAACAGCGCGCTGCAGCGCGCGCGGGCCACGCTGAACGAGCGACCGCCCGCGCGCCGGCTGGAGCAGATGCCGTCGTCGTCGGACGCCAGCGCGCAGGAGCGGGCCGTGCTGGCGCGCTTCATCGACGCCTTCGAGCGGGCCGACATCGCGGCCGTGGCCGAGGTCTTGCGCGAGGACGCCCGCGGCACGATGCCTCCGTACCCGATGTGGCACGACGGGCGCGAGACGATCGTGGCCGCGATCGCCCCGAGCCTCGACCCCGACTCGCCGCAGTACCTCGGCGACTGGCGGGCGCTGCCCACCGGATCCAACCTGCAGCCGGCGGCCGCCTTCTACGTCCGGCGGCCCGGCGACGCCCGCCACCGGGCCTTCGCGCGCGACGTGCTGCGGATCGAGGACGGCGCCGTGGCGGAGAGCACCGCCTTCGCGCCCGACGTCTTCCCGGCGTTCGGCCTGCCCGCGACGCTCTGACCGCCGGCGCCGACCCCGCCGGCGATGAGTTTCCGTCCGCGTCGCAGTTCTAGCTACGACACCCCACGACGACGAGACGGAGAACGGTGACCGCCGACACGACGAACGACCGCAGGCGCTGGATGGCGCTGTACGTGCTGTGTGCCGGCATGCTCATGATCGTGCTCGACGCGACGGTCGTGAACGTCGCGCTGCCCTCGATCCAGGTCGACCTGGGCTTCTCGCAGAGCGCCCTCGCCTGGGTGGTGAACGCGTACCTGATCGCGTTCGGCGGCCTGCTGCTGCTCGCCGGCCGGCTGGGCGACCTGATCGGCCAGCGGCGGATGTTCCTGATCGGCCTGACGATCTTCACCGCCGCGTCGCTGCTGTGCGCGGTGGCCGACGGCCAGGGCCTGCTCATCGGCGCGCGCTTCGTCCAGGGCGTCGGCGGCGCGCTGACCTCCGCCGTGATCCTCGGGATGATCGTCACGATGTTCCCCGAGCCGCGCGAGCAGGCGAAGGCGATCGGCGTCTACGGCTTCGTGGCGTCCGGCGGCGGTTCGGTCGGCCTGCTGGCCGGCGGGTTCCTGACCGAGATCTCGTGGCACTGGATCTTCCTGATCAACGTGCCGCTCGGCATCGCGACCGCAGTCCTCGCGCTGCGGCTC
>JAXDHL010000633.1:0-3037 GCA_034664525.1 Solirubrobacteraceae bacterium | reverse complement strand
TGATCGAGCGCTGGACCGGCGACGTGGACTGCGTCGTGTTCCTGCAGACGATCGAGCACGTGCAGGACCCCGACGCGGTGCTCGCCCACATCCGCTCGGTGATCGGCCCCGGCGGCATCGCGTTCGTCTCGACGCCGAACCTGCTCACGCTGGCGCCGGCGGGGGCGGAGAAGTCCGAGAACCCCTGGCACATCAAGGAGTACCGGGCGGCCGAGTTCCGCGCGCTGTGCGAGCGCCACTTCGGCGCCGTCGACCTGTTCGGGCTGTTCCACGCGCGCAAGCTCGCCGCGCACGCGCTCGCGCTCAGGCTGGGCTGGGACCGCGTCCACACGCTGCTGCGCCTGACCGGCCCGTTCTATGACCGCTTCACGCCGGCGATCGCGACCGCCGACTTTGCGCTGCGCCCGTCCGCGGACGCCGACCTCGACCGCGCGCTGGACTTCCTCGCCGTGCTGCGGCCGTGAGCGGCGGCGGGCGCGCTTTCTCGATCGTCCTCCACACGCACATGCCCTACGTGGAGGGCTTCGGCACGTGGCCGTTCGGCGAGGAGTGGCTGTGGGAGGCGATGGCGACGTGCTACCTGCCGCTGCTCGACGTGCTCGACGCGGCCCCGGACGCCGTGACGCTGTCGGTGACCCCGGTGCTCGCCGACCAGCTCGCGGCCCCCGGCGTGCCGCAGCGCTTCGGCACGTTCCTGCGCGAGCT
Source organism: Solirubrobacteraceae bacterium (assembly GCA_034664525.1). Taxonomy (GTDB): domain Bacteria; phylum Actinomycetota; class Thermoleophilia; order Solirubrobacterales; family Solirubrobacteraceae; genus DATLGB01. The sequence goes on along the minus strand of JAXDHL010000633.1, from coordinate 2,332 downwards.
GCGCGAGGCCAGCCACGCCCTCGACCTCGAGGCGCATCCCGACGTCGCGCCGCAGCTCGAGCACTCGCGCGAGCGCTACCGGGCGGCCCTGCGCGCGTTCGAGGCGCGCGGCGGCGATCTGGTGGGCGCGCTCGCGCCGCACGTGGCCTGGACCTCGGCCGCGACGCACGCGGTGCTGCCGCTGCTGGCCACCGACGCCGGCGTGCGGCTGCAGGTGCGCACCGGCGTCCGCTCGCACCGTGAGCGCTTCGGCGCCTGGGGCGGCGGCTTCTGGCTGCCGGAGTGCGCGCACGACGTGCGGCTCGACGGCCGCCTGGAGGAGGCCGGGGTCACGCACACGTGCGTGGAGCTGACCGACCTCGGGATCGATCCGCGGACGCCGCTGCGCTCACCGGCCGGGCCGCTGCTGATCGGGATCGACCGCGAGATCGTCGACCTCGTCTGGGGCGCCGCCGGCTACCCCTCCCGCGGCGCGTATCTGAACACGCGCGCGTTCACCGCGCACCGGCACCTCGCCTGGTCGGTCGACGGCGCGCCCTACGACCCGGCCGCCGCCGCCCTGCAGGCCGAGGCCGACGCCGAGCACTTCGTCGCCCGCGTGCGCGAGCGCCTCGCCGGCGGCGGGGCGTGCGTGGTCGCGCTCGACACCGAGCTGCTCGGCCACTGGTGGGTCGAGGGCGTCGACTGGCTGCGCCACGTGATCGCGGCCGCGGGCGACCTCCTGGCCCCGGTCTCCCCGGACACGCTGCCGGCGCCCGCCGCGGCGCCGCCCGAGCTGCCGGTCACGACCTGGGGCACGCCGCGCACGCTCGAGACCTGGAGCGGCCCAGGCGCCCGCGGGCTGGCCTGGCGCCAGCGCGCCGCCGAGCTGCGCGTGCTCGCCGCCGGCGACGGCGTGGGGGAGCGCGCCGTCCGCGAGCTGCTGGCGCTGCAGAGCTCCGACTGGGCGTTCCTGGCCTCCCGCGACACCGCCGGGCCCTACCCGCTCGAGCGCGCCGACGGGCACGAGCGCGAGCTGGCTGCGGTGCTCGCCGACCCGGGCGCAGAGCCGGCGCTGCGAGGACTCGCGCCGTGGCTGGCGACGAGCGCGCTGCGCGAACCCTGACCGCGTTCCGTCGGGCGCCGGTCTATTCTTAGCCGTTCGCAGTAGCCAAGCCGAGTCTCCGTGTGCCATGCCCACGGGGAGCGGGGGACCCATCGGAGGCCACGGCCTCCAGGGGCGAATCGCCGTTGTTCACGGCGTAGCGCAGGTTCAGCGCGAGCCCGTCAGCTCACCTCGTAGGCACCGAACCCCCAAGGAGTACGAGTCGTGCAGCCTGATCTCGCCGCGCCTGAGCGGTGGCTGGAATCCCAGCGCCGTTCCCGATCCAGACGCTTCGCCGCCGCCCGCGCGGCCGCCCGCCGCCGCCTTGGCCGCCGTGGCGCCGCCGCGCTCGTCGCGGCCATGACCCTCGGCAGCGGTGCCGCGCTCGCCGCCGGCACCACCGGCGGGGCGTCGAGCTCGTCGACGACCGCCCCCACCGCCACGGTCTCGGCGATCCAGCAGGCGCTGGGCATCACCGCCGACGGCGTCGCCGGGCCGCAGACGCGGCGGGCGCTGAAGCGCTTCCAGCGCGCGCACGGCCTCGATGCCGACGGGATCGCCGGCCCGGCCACGCTTGCCGCGCTCGGCCTCGGCTCCGGCGCCGGGTCCGGCGCCACCGCGAAGCTGAGCTCGGTCGATGCCGCCACGATCCTCGCCCGGATCGCCCAGTGCGAGTCCGGCGGCGACCCGACCGCGGTCTCCTCGAGCGGCCGCTACCGCGGCAAGTACCAGTTCTCGCGCGCGACCTGGGCCGAGCTGGGCGGAAGCGGGGATCCCGCCGCCGCCCCCGAGTCCGAGCAGGACCAGCGCGCGGCCGCGCTGTACGCGGCCCGGGGCGCTAGCCCCTGGCCGGTCTGCGGCCGCACGGTCTAGCGCGCCGGCGATCAGGCGGCGGCGGGCTCCGGCACGCCGCCGCCGGCGCGCGCCCGGCCGAGCGCCGCCGAGGCGGCGCAGGTGACCTCGCGCGCATGCAGGAAGTCGGCCGCCCGCCCGCGCCCCGAGCCGAGCACCGTGCCGGCGATCGCGACGCCGAGCGACATGCCGAGCTGCTGCACCGCCTGGAACATCATCCCCATGCCGATGCCGCCGACGAGGTTCGGCCCGACCATGCCCCACGCGGTCACGCCGCCGTCGGCGTTCGCCAGGACGAGCGCCAGCCCGACGACCGGCGACATCGGACACCATGGCGTCCAGCAGGTCCGTGAAGCTCGCGGCGACGACGGCGCCGAAGGCGAGCCAGCGGGAAAA
>JAXDHL010000632.1:0-3381 GCA_034664525.1 Solirubrobacteraceae bacterium | reverse complement strand
ATCACCCCCAGCGAAGCAGTCCGGCAGGTCCGGTCGAGCGCCAACGTGGTGCTCGCCGTCGTCGCGGTGGTCCAGTTCATGGTGGTGCTCGACGCGAGCGTCGTGAACGTCGCGCTGCCAAGCATCCAGCGCGACGTCGACTTCTCCGAGCAGAGCCTGTCGTGGGTGCTCAACGCCTACACGCTGCTCTTCGGAGGGTTTCTGCTGCTCGGCGGGCGCGCGGCCGACCGACTCGGTCGTCGTCGCCTGTTCATGGCCGGCATCGCGCTGTTCACGGGCGCTTCGCTCACCTGCGGGCTGTCGCAGTCGGAGGCGACGCTGCTGATCGCCCGCGGCGCGCAAGGCCTCGGCGGCGCGCTGGTCTCGCCGGCGGCGCTGTCGATCATCCTCACGACGTTCGCGGAGGGGAGCGAGCGCAACCGGGCACTCGCCATCTGGGGCGCGATCGCCGGCGCCGGCGGCGCGGTGGGCCTCCTGCTCGGGGGCGCGATCGTCGAGGCGCTCAGCTGGCGCTGGGTCTTCTTCGTCAACGTGCCGATCGGCGCTGCGGTCCTCCTGCTGGCGCCGCGGATCCTCCCCGAGAGCCGGGCCGAGGGCGTCCGCAGCGGCTACGACCTCGAGGGCGCGACGGCCATCACGCTGGGCACGATGGCGCTCGTCTTCACGCTGATCAAGGCCAACGATTGGGGCTGGGGGTCGGCGCGGACCCTCGCGGGCCTCGCGGTGGCCGCCGTGCTGCTCGTCGGCTTCGTGTGGATCGAGCACCGGCACGAGAACCCCCTGGTCCCGCTGCGCATCTTCACCAACCGCAGCCTCGCGGCCTCGGACGCCACGATGCTGCTCCTCGCCGCCGCGCTCTTCGGCCTGTTCTACTTCTGCACGCTGTACCTGCAGCAGGTGCTCGGCTACAACGCGCTGAAGACCGGCGTCGCCTATCTGCCGTTCAGCTTCGCGATCATCATCAGCTCCGGGGTCGCCTCGCGCGTGGCCGACCGCATCGGGCCCAAGCCGGTGCTCGTAGGTGGGCTGCTCGTCGCGGCGGTGGGCTTCGCGCTGTTCACCCGCCTGCAGGCCCACGGCGACTACGCCGGCACCGTGCTGCCCGCGATGCTCGTCATGGGCGTCGGGCTCGGGATGTCCTTCGTGCCGATCACGATCGCCGCGACGAGCGGCGTCGCCGCCGAGGACTCCGGGCTCGCCTCGGGTCTGCTCAACACGACCCAGCAGGTCGGCGGGTCGCTGGGCCTGGCCGTCCTGTCGGCAGTCTCGACGTCGCGGATCACGAGCTCGCTGGAGGGCGGATCGACGCAGGCCGCGGCGTTGACGCACGGCTTCACCGAAGCGTTCAGCCTGTCCGCGATCCTGTGCGGCGTCGCAGCGGTCCTGGCCTTGGTCGTGCTCCCGGGGCGCCGTCGCGAGCTGGAGGACGTCGATGCCGAGACCGTCGCGATGTCGTCCGCGCGCTGCCCGGGCGCGCCGCACGCCGGCCACCTGGCGCGCGTCGCCGCGTGGGGTCAGCGCGCGCGCCTCGCGGTGGCCCGTTCGCGTCCATAGCCCGGCTCCGGCCCGGCGAATCACCGTGATCCGGCGACGCCCCCTCACCTGCCTGGCGACAAGGCTGGTCGTGGCCGGCCAACCAACCGAAGGGAGCTCCTCCGTGAGCATCGAGCAGCAAGCGACGGTGGACGCAATCCTGCGACACGCAGCCTTCCCCGTCGACAGCGATGTCAACGAGCAACGGCAACTGCTCAAAGCGACGCTGTCGGCGCAGCCGCTGTCCGCCGAGATCGCTGTGACCGCAGCCGAACTCGGCGGCGTCCCGACCGCCGAGATCACCGTCGACGGCATCGAACCTCGCCACGTCGTTCTCTACTTCCACGGCGGCGTGTACGTGATGGGGGACGCCTTCCTCGCCACCGACCTGGCCTCGCAGGTCGGCCGGCGGACGGACGCCAAGGTCATCTCCGTCGACTACCGGCTCGCCCCCGAGGACCCATATCCGGCAGCGGTCGACGACGCCCTTGCGGCCTACGAAGCCCTCCTGCAGGACGGCGTCGCCCCTTCGGACATCGTCTTTGCGGGCGAGTCCGCCGGCGGCGGACTCGTCGTCGCCACCCTGGTCAACGCCCGCGATCACGGGCTGCCCCTGCCGGCCGCGGCCTACGTCATGTCGCCGTACGTCGACCTCACCCTGGCCGGGACGACCATGGAGACCAGGCGCGAGGTCGATCCGCTGCTCAGTCGGGAGCTCCTCCAACCCCGCGTCACCGACTACATCGCCGGACACGACGCCGCGCTTGGGCTCATCAGCCCCCTGTTCGCCGACCTGTCCGGGCTGCCGCTCCTGATCATCCAGGCCGGAACTCACGAGGTGCTCCTCGACGACGCCGTCCGCCTCGCGGGACACGCCGTCACCGCCGACGTCGAGGTCACGCTCGACATCACCCCCGGGGTGCCCCACGTCTTCCAGGCCTATCACCCGATGCTCGACGAAGCGACCGCGGCGCTGGACCGAGCCGGGCAGCTCCTGTCCGCCCATCTCGCCGCCGCGGAACGCATCACGGCATAGCGAACGGCAGCACACCAGCTCGCGGTTTACTAGACGCCATGACACAGACGACCGATCCGGACACGACGAAGGCAAGCGCCGTGGTGTTCGGCGCGCGCAACCTGGGCAAGGCGATCATCGAGGCTTTGATTGCCGAGGGCTGGTCCGTCGCGGGCGCTGCGCGGTCGGACTCGACGCTCGAGGGCGTCACGGCCGCCGGCGCGCTCGCTCTGCGCGCAGACGTCACCGATCAGGCCAGCGTGCGCGCGACGGTCGCGGCAGCAGCAGAGGCCCACGGCCGCGTCGATCTCGTGGTCAACGCCGCGGCGGCGTACGGCGGCACGCGCTCGGGGCCGTTCGGAGGCGGCCCGATCGCCGCGGCTGACCCGGACGCCTTCGACTCGTGGGCCGTTGCGCCGGGCCGGTCGGCGTTCGCGTTCCTGTCCGGCGCAGCCTCGTTCCTCAGCGACCAGGGCGGGCCGGCCACGCTGATCCAGGCCACCGGCGGCTCCGCACGTCGCGCGATGCCCGGACGCGGGTTGTGGGCCGCCGGCGCGTTCAGCGTCCGCGCGATCACCCAGGCCGCCGCGCTCGAGCTGCGCGAGCAGGGCCTGCACGTCGCGCTGCTGATCATCGATGCGGGCATCCAGCCGCTTGACGGCGGCAGCCGCCCCGGTGTCGACGAGGCGAAGCTCGCGGACCCACATCAACTCGCCGACGCAGTCGTGTTCCTCGCAAACCAAGGAGCACGCGCCGCGACCCACGAACTCCAGCTGACGCCACTCGCCGAGACCTGGACGCCATGACAACGCGACCGGAGGCGGCATCCGTCT
>JAXDHL010000631.1:0-2881 GCA_034664525.1 Solirubrobacteraceae bacterium | reverse complement strand
CAAACGTGGTCGACACACCGTTGACGATCGTCGACTGTGCCGACGAGGCCGAGCTGGCCGCCGTGCGCGAGCGCCTCTATTGCGTCAGCCCCTCGCTCGCGGTTGCACCTCCGTTCATCGTCGTCCTCGCGCGGGGCGCCGCGAGCGATTCGCCGTTGCTCAACCTGCATCACGCCGCCGGCGATGGCATCGGTGCCGTCCGGCTCGTCCTTTCGATCCTCCGCGCGTACGCCGGCGCCGAGGATCCATTTCCGGCGCTTGACCCACTGGAGGCCCGCGACGTCGATGCCCTGACCGGCACCACGACACCGGCGGAACGTCTCGATCGGAGGCGCGCCGTGTGGCGACAGGCGGCCGAGGACTGGCTGGCGGGACCGCCCGCCCGGCTCGCGACGGCGGGCGGCGCCGACGATCCAGGCTACGGCTTCGAGCTGATTGCGCTGTCCGCGGAGGAGACAGAGATCGTCCGTGGCCATCGCACGGCCCTCACGACGATCAACGACGTCCTGCTGGCAGGCCTCGCGGTGGCGATCGAGCGCTGGAACCAGGACCACGACCGGCCGACGCGCCGGATCGCGTTGACGATGCCGGTCAATCTGCGGCCGCCCGAGTGGCGTACCGAGGTTCTCGCCAATCTCGCCTCCTACACGACCGTGTCGGTCGGCCGCGGGCAGCGCGACGATCTGGGGGCCGCACTCGAGGCGGCGGTGAAAGGGACACGGACGATCAAGGACCACGGGCTCGCCGGGACGGTCGTTGACCAGCTGCGCCGTTTGCGCACTCTGCCCGTCAGGGTCAAGCAGATGCTTCCGGCCCTGATTCCCCTCACCGGCAACGTCGTCGTCGACACCGCCTCGTTGTCGAACCTCGGCGAGCTCGAGCCCTTCCCGTGGTTGGGCGATGACGCCGGGACGGTCGAGGCGGTGTGGTTCTCGCCGCCGAACCGCATGCCGCTCGGCGCCTCCTTCGGCGCAGCGACGCTCGACGGGCGGCTCCACCTCACCCTCCGCTACCGCCGTGCGCAGTTCGACGGCGACGCAGCGGCAGCGTTCGCAAAGCTGTACCGCGACGTCCTGGCGCCGTAGCCCTTCATCGTCGAGCCTTTCGGTGCCGAGCCTCTAGGGGCGAGCCTTCAGTGGCGGAGCAGGAACTTGGCGATTTCCTCGTCCGCGCGCGGCTCGTCGGTCACGTACGCGTGGCCCGCGCCCGGCCACATTTGCAGCTCCGCCCCCGGGATCGCCTCCGCCATGATGCGCGCGTTCTCGGGCGACATGGTCCCGTCTTCCTCTCCATGCACGACGAGGGTCGGCGCGGCGATGTGCGCGAGGTTGAACATCCGGTTGTGCGTCGCCGCGACCGCCACCTGGTGGACGTAGGCGAGGGTGGCGAGCGGCATGTTCTCCGGACGGGAATCGAGGCGGCGCGCGATGTCCTCCGCGATTCGTTGCCCGTGCAGGCGGCGCGTGGTGAGGCCGTACGTATACGGCACCGCTGCCCACTCGGCCTCTTCGGGCGCCATCGCGCCAACACGTGCGAAGAAGGTGAGCGTCAGCGGGTCGTGCGGAATCGCGGTCGGGCCGCCAGGCGTCGTCGCCCCGAGGACGAGGCCGCGCACCCGCTCGGGATAGCGCAGCGCGAGGTCGAGCGCGACGATCCCGCCGAGTGAGATCCCGTAGATGTGAGCGCTCTCCTCGTCCGCCGCGTCGAGCACGGCGATCGCGTCGTCGGCCATTTGAAATACCGAGTACGGCACGGGCGTGTACGAGCTGCGTCCGGTGTCGCGATTGTCGAAAGCAAGCACGCGAAACGAGCGCGCCAGGACCTCGACCGTCCGCCAGGCCGAATCGAGTGTCATGCCCTGGCCGTTGATCAGCAGCACGGGCGCGCCCGTGCCCGTCGACTCGTAGTAGAGCCGCATCAATCCGTTCCGCGCGTAAGGCATCAGGCGGGCGCTCTCGGAATCGCTCGCATCGCCGAACAGCATTCACTTCGCCTGCAACCAGGAGACCTGGAACGTGGGTCAGGCAGGACCGTCCCAGTGGCACAGGCAAGAACGGTCGGCGGAGCAGGCCAGGAGGGCCAGTGCCGACCGTCCTCTTGGACAGCCGCGTGCCATCGCCGGCGTGGTCATCGTGGGGGCATGCCTCGGGCCTGCACCCCCCTCCCCGGCGTCGGTCCGAGCGTCGTACCACCACTTCCCGGGCCGGCGGCTCTCGGTTCGCTCGTCGCCCGTCGACTGCGGACCGGGAACTGCCGCCGGGTTGCTGCCGGCGACGGGCTCGCATGACCAAGTTTCCAATGATCACGACCCACGGGCTCGGCAAGTCCTACGGCTCGAACGTGGCCCTCGCCGACGTCGACATCGTCGTCTCACAGGGAACCATCCTCTGCCTCCTCGGCCGCAACGGCGCGGGGAAGACCACCCTGGTGCGCATCCTGGCGACGCTGCTCGCGCCCGACACGGGCTGGGCGCAGATCGCCGGCATCGAGGTCCGCCGCGACGCCGCGAGGGTGCGTCAGCTGATCGGTCTCGCCGGCCAGTTCGCCGCGGTGGACGAAGGCCTCACCGGCCGCGAGAACCTGGAGCTCGTGGCCGGCCTGTACGGGCTGCGCCGGCGCGATGCGCGTGCGCGGTCGCAGGAGGTGCTCGAGCGGCTCAGCCTCGCGCAGGTCGGCAATCAACTCGTCCGCACCTACTCCGGTGGCATGCGTCGACGGCTCGACCTCGGGGCGAGCCTCGTCGGGAAGCCGGCCGTGTTGATCATGGACGAGCCGACCACCGGCCTCGATCCGGCCAACCGCCTCGAGCTCTGGCGGCTGATCGAGGACCTCGTCCGCGACGGCACCACGATGCTCCTGACGACGCAGTACCTGGAGGAGG
>JAXDHL010000630.1:0-2502 GCA_034664525.1 Solirubrobacteraceae bacterium | reverse complement strand
GCACATCGCGTTCGGCAAGGGCGTGCACACGTGTATCGGCGCGATGCTGGCGCGGATCGAGTTGCGGGTCGCGGTCGCGCGGCTCTTTGAGCGCCTGCCGGGGCTCCGACTGGCCGACGCGGGCTTCGCTCCGGAGTGGAACCCGAGCGTGGCGTCGCGGTCGATGAAGGAACTGCCGCTGCGCTACGACGCCTGAAGCGTCGTGACGATGTCCGGCGCGTCCGGCGCCTTCTGGTAGCACTCGACGTGGTAGCCGTCGGGGTCGATCAGGTACGCCACCTTGGACCCGGCGTGCGGGCCGTCCTCGATCGTCACGACCTGGCCGGCGCGGCTGGTGAAGCCGTTTTCGGCCATGCGGTCGTGTAGCGCGTCGAGGTCGTCGACGAACAGGCACATGTGGCCGGCGCCATAGTCGGCGGGACGCGCGGAGGCGGGATGGCGCTCCACGCCCTGGAACTCGAAGAGTTCGACGAACGCGTCACTGTTGGGGACCTTCAGGAACGCCACGCGGACGCGCTCGGGATCGAGGTTCCAGATCCTGCGGGCGTACTGGATCGCGCTCTCGCCCAGGAACGCGACGTCGAGGCCGAGGCCGTCGCGGTAGAAGCCGAGCGAGACGTCCATGTCCTTCACGGTCACGCCCGCGTGGAAGAAGCCGGTCACGCTCATCTCGAGCCTCCGTTCGTGTAGCGGTAGGTGCCGTCTTCGACGGTCGTGCGCGTGACCTCGCCGAGACCGCGCAGGTAGCGCAGATAGGAGAGGAGCTCGGTCATGTGGCCCGTGGCCTGCAGGTCGGGCTCCTCGCCCCAGATGCGGGTCGCCAGCTCGTAGGCGCCCGCGGGACCTTGGGCCAGCGCGCGGCGGGTGTCTCCGAGGCGCTGTGCGAAGCCGTTGCGGGTGTCCTCGATCGTGCCCTGCACGTGTTCGATCGGGCGGCCGTGGCCGGGCAGGGCGAGCCGCGCGTCGAGGCGCTCGAGGACGTCGAGCGAGGCGAACGTCTCGGCCATCGGGTCGGCGCTGTAGCCGTAGTCCAGCCACGGCACGAACGCGGGGCAGATCAGGTCGCCGACGATCGCGACGCCGGTGTCTCGCTGGAGCAGGCAGACGTGGCTGGGGCAGTGGCCGGGCGTCTCGTGGACCTCGAACGGGCCGAGGCCGGTGGCGACGGTGACGCCGTCGGTCAGCAGGTGGGTGGGCGTGACCGGGGCGAGCGCGCCCTCGAGCTCCTCGTCGGCGGTCCGGTAGACGGGCAGCCGCTCCTCCGGGACACCCTCCTGGCGGGCGCGGCGCTCGCGCGCGGCGACGATGCGGTCAGGCTCGCGCATGGCGTCGTAGAAGTGCGCGTCGTCGGGGTGTGCGCACAGCTCGGCCCCGCTGCGCTCGAGCACGAGTTGGGCGAGGCCCATGTGGTCGGAGTGCACGTGGGTGAGGACGAGCTGCTTGACGTCTTCGAGCGCGTGGCCGGTGGCTTCGAGGGCGACCTCGAGCGCCGTGGCGCAGGTCGGGTGGCCCGCGGTACCGCAATCGACCAGGGTGACCGCGTCGCCCTCGATCAGGTACGCGTTGACGTGGTTGATCGCCTCCCACGCGAGCGGGAGGCGCAGGCGCCACAGCCCGGGAATGACCTCGCGCGCGCCCGCCGTGGCGGGGTCGACGGACCAGTCTTTCGGGGGCGGGCCGGCCATCTAGCGCGGCGGCGTCGCGTGGGGGAACCAGCGCAGCAGCGCGCCGGCGATGTCCGCCGGCGGCTTGTCCAGCAGCTCGACCACGTTTCCGTCGGGGTCGGCGACGTAGACCACGCGGGCGCGGCCGAAGCGATCGACCTCGGGCCAGATGCGCTTGCCGCCGGCGGCTTCGATGCGGGTGAGCGCCGCGTCGGTGTCGTCGACCTGGACGGCGAGGTGGGGGAGGCGGTTGTCCCGGGGACGCTTCGCCCACTCCGGGACGACCTCGCCGGTGAACTCGAACAGCTCGAGCATCGCGTCGCCGAGGCCGAGCATCGCCAGCCGCAGCTTCACGCCCTCGTGGCCCATGGCCTGGACGGCGCCCTCGCCCTCGAACGCCAGCGGCATGACCATCCACGTCGCGCCGAGCGCGGCGGCGTAGAACGCTCCCGCGCGGTCGACGTCGGAGACCTGCAAGCCGACGTGGTGGACCGTGGTGGGCATCGCGTCAGTCTACCGAGTGTTTGGTCGAATTGTGGCGGCGCCCTCGACCACCCGCCCGCGTCCCTCGACGTCGAGCCACACGCGGCAGTGCACCTCGTCGCCCACGCGGCGCTCGATCTCACCGCCGGCGATCGCACGCTCCCGCGCGAACACGTTGCCGAGCAGGCGGAAGCTCAGCTCGGTGATCGTCGCGCCCGGGAAGGCGGCGCGCAGCATGTTCACCACGTAGCTGCAGTTGGCCGGGCCCTGGTTGATGACCCGGTCGCCAAGGCCGAGACGGCGGACGACGTCGGCTTCCAGGTGGATGGCGTTGGGGTCCTGCAGGACCGCGGCG
>JAXDHL010000629.1:0-3161 GCA_034664525.1 Solirubrobacteraceae bacterium | reverse complement strand
GACTCCGGCCTGGACCCGGTCCGCACCGCGCTGCTGTGCGAGCTGATCCAGGAGGTCCACGAGGAGAACGGCGGCGCCTACGTCGTCATCACCCACGACATCATGTCCGCCAAGCGCGTCGCCGAGCACATCTCGGTGCTGTGGAAGGGCCGGATCGTGGAGTCGGGGCCGGCGGAGGAGTTGTTCAACTCCGACAACATGTTCGTGCGGCAGTTCCTGAGCGGCGCCTCCCGCGGGCCGCTCGGCATGGAGTAGCGCTCCGCCGCCGGGCAGGTCAGCGCTAACGCCCGCTGAACAAACGAGGTCTAGCTTCCCCCGCCCATTGTGGCGGGGGTCGCATGGCCTTCGTTTTGACTGTCTGGAACCATCCATCCTGGTGAGCGCTTCTGAGGGGCAGCTCGGTTGATCGGCCGTGCCGCCGCGATCGGCGCGGTGCTGCTGGCTGCCGTGCTCCTGGCCGTGGTGCTGCTCGGCGGCGGCCAGACGCATCAGTACTCGCTCGTGTTCCAGACCGCCGGTCAGCTGGTCAAGGACGATGACGTCCAGGTGGGCGGGCGGCGCGTCGGCTCGATCAAGTCGATCGAGCTGACCCAGGACAACCAGGCCAAGATCGTCGTCGAGGTGCAGGAGCCGTTCGCGCCGCTGCACCAGGGGACGACCGCGATCGTCCGCGCGACCTCGCTGTCCGGCGTCGCGAACCGCTACATCGCGCTGACGCCCGGCCCGCAGTCCAGCCCCACGCTCGGCGACGACGCGACGCTGAGCATCGACAAGACGACGAGCATCGTCGACCTCGACCAGCTGTTCAACACGCTCGACGCGCCGACCCGCGCCGACCTGCAGAAGGTCATCAAGTCGTTCGCCGTCCAGTACCAGGGCAAGGGCGCCGAGGCGGGCAAGGCGGCCGAGTACTTCAACCCGACGCTGTCGACCTCGCGCCGGCTCGTGAACCAGCTGACCGCCGACGAGGGCACGCTGACCGCGTTCCTCGTCAACTCGGCGCGGACCGTCCGCGCGGTCGCCGACCGCCGCCAGGACCTGACGAGCGCGGTCTCGAACACGAACGCCACGGCCGGGGCGATCGCGAGCGAGTCCGCCAGCCTCGACCAGGCGCTGCGGGCGCTGCCGACCACGCTGCGGCGCGGCAACTCGACGTTCGTGAATCTGCGCTCGACGCTCGATGACCTCGACACGCTGGTGGCCGCCTCCAAGCCGGCGACCAAGCGGCTGGCGCCGGTCCTGCGCGTGCTGCGCCCGCTCGTGGCCAGCGCGCGGCCGACGATCGCCGACCTGCGCCGGCTCGTCCGCCGCGCCGGGCCGAACAACGACCTCGTCGACGCGACGCTCAAGCTGCCGGGCCTGGAGCGCGCCGCCAAGCCCGCGCTGAGCAACTCGATCAAGGCGCTGCAGCGCTCCCAGCCGGTGCTCGAGTTCTACCGCCCGTACGCGCCCGACCTGGTGGGCTGGCTGCGCGACTTCGGCCAGGGCGCGAGCACGTACGACGCCAACGGCCACTACGCGCGCATCGCGCCGACGGCGAACGCCTTCTCCTTCAACGACAACGCCGCCGGCGGCACGCTGACCTCGATCGATCCCGGCAGCCGCCTGGACGCGCTGCAGCAGGGCTTCATGGAGCGCTGTCCGGGCGCCGCCACGCAGGTCGCCCCGGACGGCTCGAACGACTTCGCCTCCTCGCTGCCCGCCGGGTCCTGCAAGTCCGACCAGCGCCCGCCCGGCCCATGAGGCGCGTCCTGGTCATCGTCGGGCTGACCGCCCTCGTCGTCACCGCCGGCATCCTGGCCGGCGCGGGCGGCGGGACGAGCTACCGGGTGCGCGCGATCTTCGACTCGGCCGCGTTCGTGGTCCCGGGCGAGGACGTGAAGATCGCCGGCGTCAAGGTCGGCCAGATCGACAGCCTGTCGGTCACGCCCGAAAAGCGCGCGGCCGTCGTGCTCGACATCAGCAACCCCGGCTATCAGGACTTCCGCAAGGACGCGACCTGCAAGATCCGCCCGCAGTCGCTGATCGGCGAGCAGTACGTCGAGTGCACTCCGACGCAGCCGCGCGCGTCGACCGACACGCCGGCGCCGAAGCTCGGCCGCATCGACAACGGTCCCGGCAAGGGCCAGTACCTGCTGCCATCCGACCACACGTCGACGAGCGTCGCGCTGGATCTGATCGGCGACACCGCCCGGCTGCCGGTACGCCAGCGCCTGACGCTGATCATCAACGAGCTCGGGACCGGGCTCGCCGGCCGCGGCGACGATCTCAACCAGGTGATCCGCCGTTCGGCGCCGGCGCTGCAGGAGCTCGACAAGGTGCTCAACCTGCTCTCGAGCCAGAACAAGACGCTCGAACAGCTGGCCAAGGACTCCGACACCGACCTCGCCCCGCTCGCGCAGCAGCGCAAGCATGTCACCGGCTTCATCACCGCCTCCCAGCGGACCGCGGCCGCGACGGCCGAGCGCCGGGCCGCGCTGGCCGCCTCGCTGCAGAAGCTGCCGCGCTTCCTGGCCGAGCTGCGCCCGACGATGCGCCGGCTCGGCGAGCTGGCCGGCCAGACCACGCCGGTCGTCTCCGACCTGCACGCCTCGGCGAGCGACATCAACGAGCTGCTCAAGCAGATGGGCCCGTTCTCGAAGGCGGCGACGCCGGCGCTGGTGCGCCTCGGCGCGGTCGGCAAGAACGGCATCCCGGCTCTGCGCGCCGCGATCCCGATCACGGAGGACCTCAACGGCTTCGCCCAGCGGCTGCGGCCGGTCGGCAAGACGCTCGCCGGCGTCCTGAGCTCGTTCCAGCGCAACAACGGCATCCCCAGCCTCATGGACTACGTGTTCTTCCAGGCGATGGCCGTCAACGGGTTCGACAGCGTGAGCCACTTCCTGCGCGCCGGCCTGCTGGTCAACACGTGCTCGACCTACGCGCTGCAGCCGCAGGCGGAGTGCCTGGCGAAGTTCTCCAACCCGCCGAGCACCGGCGCGTCGGCGCGCTCGCTGTCGGGGCTGGACTCGGTGCTGGCGCGCACCGCCGCGGTGCTGCGGGGCGCGCATCCCGAACCGGCGAAGGCGACGGCGACGCCGGCCGCCGCGCCGGCGGCGGCCCCGACGGCAAGCGCGACCGCGACGCCGCAGGCGGCGGCCGCGCCGGCGCCCGCCCCGGCG
>JAXDHL010000628.1:0-4445 GCA_034664525.1 Solirubrobacteraceae bacterium | reverse complement strand
GGCATTGAGCCACGGATCGTCCGACGCGGCGTCGTAGCGCACCGGCATCTGGGAGCGCAGGTGCTGGATCGACTGCTCCTTGACGACGCCGATCACGCCGCCGCGAGCGCCGGTCATGCCGACGTCGGTGATGTACGCCGTGCCGCCCGGCAGGACGCGAGCGTCGTTGGTGGGCACGTGCGTGTGGGTGCCGACCACCGCCGTCACCCGGCCGTCGAGGTGCCAGCCCATCGCGACCTTCTCGGACGTCGCCTCCGCATGCATGTCGACCAGCACGACGTCCGCCCCGCGGACCTCCCCGAGCGCGCTGTCGACCTCGACGAACGCCGGCCGGCCGGCCTGCATGAAGAGGTTGCCGCTCAGGTTGACGACGCCGAGCGTGACCCCGCCGCGCTCGACCAGGCAGGTGCCGCGGCCGGGCTGCGAGGGCAGGAAGTTGGCCGGCCGCACGATCGCTTCGCGCTCGTCGAGGTAGCGATACGCCTCGCGGTGGCGGAACGTGTGGTTGCCGAGGGTGATCGCGTCGACCCCGGCGTCGAAGAGGTCCTCGGCCGTCTTGGGCGTGATCCCCACGCCGCCGGCGGCGTTCTCGCCGTTGGCGACGACGAAGTCGAGCCCCAGCTCCTCCCGCAGGCCGGGCAGCAGCGCCCGCACGACGCGGCGACCCGGTGACGCCACCACGTCGGCGATGAAGAGGATGTGGGTCGGCAAGGCGTGGAAGCTAGCGCTGGCGGAGCGTCCATACTGCGTAGCGCCATGGACGACGTCGCCCGCGATCCCCGTCAGGATGAGCCGGACGCTCCGGCGACACCCGTGACCGAGCCGAGCGGTCCCCCGCCGGACGCGCCGCGCGGCGACGTTCCGCCGGTCGTGGTCCCGCGCTGGGTCCAGCTGGTCGGGCTGCCGCTGATCGTCCTCGGTGCCTGGGCGATCATCCGTGCCGCCGGCGCCGTCCTGCTGCTGTTCGTCGTCGCGTCGCTGATCGCGCTGCTGCTCAACCCGTTCGTGACGCTCCTGCGGCGGGTGCGGATGCCGCGCGGCCTGGCGGTCCTGGTCGTCTTCCTGTCGCTGATCGTGATCGTCGGCGGGACGATCGCGCTGCTGGCCAACCCGATCGCCGACCAGGTGTCGTCGATCCAGGGCGACGTCCCCTCCTATGTGCGCGACGCCAACCAGTCGCTCGCCGACTTCCAGCAGTGGCTCGACGACCACGGCATCGCCGTCCATATCGCCGACCAGGGCCGGACCGCGCTGCAGACCATCGGCGCGCGCCTGACCGCCGGCTCGGGCAGCCTCGTGCGCTTCACGCGCGACGCCCTCACGACGCTGGTCGAGGGGTCGCTCGCCGTCATCCTGGTGCTCGTCCTGAGCGTGTACATGCTGCTCTACGGCGAGCGCATCGGCGCGGCCGTCCGGAACCTCGTGCCGCGCGGCGACGGGTCCTCCGAGGACGACTTCCCGACCCGCATCCAGCATGCGGTGCTGGGCTACGTGCGCGGCCAGGTGCTGTTCAGCCTGATCATGGGCGCGAGCGCCGGCCTGGTCCTGTGGATCCTCGGCACGGTCGGCATCTTTCCCGAGGGCCGCACCTATGCACTGTTCTTCGGGCTGTTCTTCGGGTTCGCGGAGCTGATCCCGTACGTCGGTCCGGCGATCGGCGCCGCGCCGCCGGTGCTGGTCGCGCTGCTCGGGTCCCAGCCGATCGACGCGGTCTGGCTGATCATCGCCTTCACGGTGCTGCAGCAGATCGAGGGACACGTCGTCGCCCCGAACGTGTTCGCGCAGGCGCTGCGCATCAACCCGATCCTGGTCATCTTCGCCCTGCTGCTCGGCAACCAGCTCTACGGGCTGCTCGGCGCGCTCATCTCGCTGCCGATCGCCGCGATGGTGCGCGAGACGGTGATCTACTTCCGCCGCCACCTGGTGCTCGAGCCGTGGCCGTCCGTCGCCCTGGCGGGCGCGGGGTCGGGCCTCGAGGGTCGACCACCCCCGCCGCCGGTGAGCACGTGCCCGGAGTGCGGCGCGCGGGTGCCGGAGGGCGCCGCGTTCTGCCCGAGTTGCGGGACCGACGCGCCCGACCCGAGCGCGCACGCCGCCGCCACGTCGGCGGCCCCCGGGTAGCCTGGACCGTCCATGGCCGCCGTCCGCTCCGCGTCCGAAGCGGCGCCCGCGCTGCGCGTCGCGCAGGTCTCCAAGCACTACGGCGACCGCCGGGCGCTGCACGACGTCAGCTTCGACGCCGCCGCCGGGGAGCTGATCGCGGTGATCGGCCCCAACGGCGCGGGGAAGACCACGCTGCTGCAGATCCTCGCCGGCTCGCTGCCCGCCAGCGCCGGGACGGTCGATGCGCCGGCGGGCATCGGCTGGGTCCCGCAGCAGGCGGCGGTCTACTCCAAGCTCTCGGTGGCCGAGAACCTGCGGCTGTTCGCCCGCCTGGAGAAGGTCGCCGACGTCGCGGCGACCGTCGAGCGGATGCTCGACCAGACCGGGCTGCGCGACCGCGCCCGCGATGAGGTCGGGCGGCTGTCGGGCGGCAACCGGCAGCGCGTCAACATCGCCGTCGGGCTGCTCTCGGAGCCGCCCGTGATCCTGCTCGACGAGCCGTCGTCCTCGCTCGACCCGCGCCAGCGCGTGGTGCTGTGGGACTTCGTCGGCGGGCTGGCCGACCGCGGGACGACCGTCGTCTACTCGACCCACAACGTCGGCGAGGCCGAGCAGTACGCCGACCGAGTGCTGGTGCTCGCCGATGGCGAGTTGCTGTTCACCGGGGCGCCGGCCGCGCTGCGCGCCGCCGGCGATCCGGACGGCACCGGCAGCTTCGAGGCCGTGTTCGTCCGCTTCCTGCGCGAGCACGGCCACTGACCGTGCGCTGGCTGCTCCTGAAGGACCTCCAGATCCTGCGCCGCTCACCGCTGCTGGTGGCGCTGCTCGTGATCTACCCGATCGTGCTGTCGGTGCTGATCGGGCTCGCGCTCTCCGCGGGACCCGGCAAGCCCAAGGTCGCGTTCGTGAACCTCGTGCCGCCGGACAAGAACGGCTTCTCGATCGGCGGTCAGCAGCTCGATGCGTCCAAGTACGCCGACCAGTTGTTCAAGTCGATCGACCCGATCCGGGTGAAGACGCGGGCCGAAGCGGTGGCGAAGGTCCGCTCCGGAGAGGCGCTGGGCGCGCTGATCCTGCCCCCGGACGCGACCGACCGTCTGCAGGCCACGCTCAACCTGTCCGGCGCCCCGCCGCCGGAGGTGGAGGTGCTCTACAACGCCGAGGATCCGGTCAAGCGCCGCTACGTGGAGTCGACCGTCGAGTCCCGCCTCGCCGAGGCCAACGCCGCGCTGTCGAAGAACCTGACCTCGATCGCGGCCAGGTACATCGGGATCGTCACCTCCGGCGGCGAGTTCTCGCTGTTCGGCCAGAAGTACGGCGTGCTCGGGCTCAAGCGCTCGGCCGCCATCCTCAACGGCGTGATCGCCTCGCTGCCGGCCGGCAGCGGCCAGCGCGCCGCGCTCGAGCCGGTCGCGAAGTTCGCCAAGCTCGCGGCCGACAATCTCGACGTCTCCAAGCCGATCCTGCGCTCGATCGCCACGCCCGTTCGGGTCAAGCAGACGATCATCAAGGGCAAGCGGACGCCGCTGGACACGTTCGCGGTGGCCGTTGCGGTGACGATCAGCCTGATGTTCGTCACGCTGCTGCTGGCCGCGGGGATGCTGGCGCTCGAGCGCGAGGAGCACGCCTTCGGCCGGCTGGTGCGCGGGCTGGTCTCGCGCACCGCCCTGCTCGCCGAGAAGGTCGGTCTGGCCGCGCTCTGCAGCACCGCGGTCACGCTGTTGATGCTCGCCGGGCTGGCGATCTTCGTCGGGCTCGACTGGGGCCGGGCGGCGCTCTGGCTGCCCGCGCTGGCGCTCGGCGCTGCCGCGTTCGCGGCGCTCGGCGTGGCGATCGGCGCCCTGGCGCGCGAGGTGCGGGCGGCGTCGCTGCTCGCGCTGCTGCTCTCGCTCCCGATCGCGTTCCTGGCGCTCGTCCCGTCCGGGTCCGTCTCCGCCGGCCTGTTCGTGCACCTGCACTGGGAGCGGTTCCCGCTGTGGCTCGCCGCCCTCGTACTGGGCGGCCTCGCGTTCGCGGCGATGGGCGTGGCGATCGGTGCGGTGTCACGCGAGGTCCGCGCAGCGTCGCTGCTCGCGCTGCTCGTGGCGCTGCCGATCGCCTTTCTCGCGCTTGTCCCGAGCGGCGCGGTGTCTCAGGGTCTGTACGACGTCGTCAACGGGATCTCGGCCGCCTTCCCGTTCAAGCCGACGCTGCGCGCGCTCGACGGCGAGACGCTCGCGCTCGTGCACCTGGTCGCGCTTGCGGCTGCCTACGGGGCGATCAGTCGCCTGGCACTGCGCCGGTTCTAAGCTTGCGTTCGATGGCTTTTCCCGCCACCCGCCTGCGGCGCCTGCGCTCGACCG
>JAXDHL010000627.1:0-2602 GCA_034664525.1 Solirubrobacteraceae bacterium | reverse complement strand
TGCCCGCCGGGCCCGGAGGAGCGATAGACGTCGATCTGGAGGTCGTTGGGGTCGACGTGGACGTCGACCTCCTCCGCCTCGGGCAGCACCGCCACGGTGGCAGTGGGGGTGTGGATGCGGCCCTGGGACTCGGTCTCGGGCACGCGCTGGACGCGGTGGGTGCCGCCCTCGAACTTGAAGATCGAGTAGGCCCCGTCGCCCTTGACCTCGAACGTGTAGGAGCCGTCGCCGGCCTCCATCGTCTCCGCCTTGTAGCCGAGCCGCTCGGCGTAGCGCTGGTACATCCGGAACAGGTCGCCGGCCCAGATGCTCGCCTCGTCGCCGCCCGCGCCGCCGCGGATCTCGACGATCACGTTCTTGTCGTCGTTGGGGTCGCGCTCGACCATGGCGAGGCGGATCTCCTCCGCGACGCGGTCGATGCGCTCGCGCGCGTCGTTGAGCTCGGCCCGCATCTCCGGGTCCTCGCCCTCGGCCAGCAGCTCCTCCGCGCCTTCGGCGTCGTTGACCGCGAGCCGCCACTCCTCGGCCAGCTTGGCCGCCGGCTCCAGCTCGCGGTACTCCCGGCTGGCCGCGGTGAACCGGTTGCGATCGCCGATCACCGCCGGGTCCGAGAGCTCGGTCTGCAGCCCGTCGAAGCGCGCCTCAATCTGCTCGACCAGGGACTCGATCATCGAGTCCCCGATTCTAGGCGCGTGTCTACGCGACTACTTCGACGCCGACGCGGTCCTCTTCGGACGCCGCGCGCGGGTCCTCGACGGCCAGCACGGCTTCCAGCGCGGTGATCGCGACCTCGACCTGCTCGTCGTCCGGCTCGCGGGTCGTGAGCTTCTGCAGCTGCATGCCCGGCCAGATGATCAGCTGGACCCAGGCCTTGCCGCGGTTGCGGCCGGCGAACTTGATCACCTCGAAGGACAGGCCGGTGACCAGCGGGACGCCGATCACGCGGGTGGCGAGCAGGATGTACCAGGCCGGCAGCCCGACCGGGGCGAAGACGAAGATGGCGACGATCATCACCACGAGCAGGAAGCTCGTGCCGCAGCGGGGATGCAGGCGGCTGAAGCCCTGGGCGTTGGCCGGCGTCAGCGGCAGGCCCGCCTCGTAGCAGGAGATGACCTTGTGCTCTGCCCCGTGGTACTGGAAGAGCCGGCGCAGGTCCTTCTGGCGCGACAGCAGCGCGAGGTAGCCGAGGAAGATCGCGGTCCGGACGGAGCCCTCGACCAGCCAGAACAGCAGCGCGGAATCGCCCAGCCAGCCCTTGATCAAGCTGGTCAGGACGACCGGCACGACGAAGAACAGGCCGACGGCGAGCGCGAGCGCGGCGACGATCGTCAGCGCCCACTGGCGCCTGGAGATCGGCTCCTGGTCGTCCGGCGCCTGCGCGTTGGCGGAGACCTCGAGGGCCTTGAAGCCGATCGACATCGACTGCCCGAGGGCGACGACGCCACGGATCACCGGCCAGCGCAGCACCTTGCTGCGGCGGGTCCAGGAAACGACAGGGTGCGACTCGACGGCGATCGCGCCGTCCTTGCGGGTGGCCACCGACCAGGTGGACACTCCACGCATCATCACGCCCTCGAGGACGGCTTGACCGCCGACGGGGGCATCGCGCTGCTCCGGGCTGCTCACTCACATAGTGATCGGCAGCCCGGCGCGCGAACTTCAACCAAGGCCAGCTATTTGCGGCTGCGCGCCAGCTTGCGCTGGAAGCGCTCGACGCGTCCGCCGGTGTCGACGAGCTTCTGCTTGCCGGTGTAGAACGGGTGGCAGTTGGAGCAGATCTCCACGTGGATATCGCCCTTCGTGGAACGGGTCGTGAACTCGTTCCCACAGGTGCAGCGCACGTTGGAGACCGCGTATTCGGGATGGATTTCGGTCTTCATGGTTCCTCCTATTGTAGGCCCGTGTACCAGCCCTCCCCACTGCACTTCGTCGAGCTCGGCGAAGGCGTCCCGATCGTTCTCCTGCATCCTGGCCCGGGCCTCGACGGCTCGGTGTTCCTCCCCGGCGTGGAGCGGCTCGCGGCCGCCGGCCACCGGGTGATCCTTGCCGACCTCCCCGGCAACGGCCGCTCGCCCGCGGGTGCGTGGACCCTGCAGACGCAGGCGGCGGCCGTCCAAGCCCTCGCCGAGACGCTCGAACTGCGTGACTGGACCCTGTACGGCCACTCGTTCGGCGGCCATGTCGCGGCCCAGCACCTCGTCTGTTTCCCGAACGCCGCCGCGCGGCTGATCCTGGCCTGCACGGACGTCGACGAGGAAGGGCCGGTCGAGTTCGATCCATTCTTCGGCCTGCCCGAGGAGGTCGCCGCCCGGGTCCGCGTCGCCTTCGCGCACGAGAAGACCGTGCAGACGCCCGAGGAATGCCATGCGGTCTGGCTCGACCAGCTGCCGCTGGACTCCGACCGCGACCTCTCGGCCCTGCTCGCCGACGTCGTCTTCCAGCCCGAGGCCCATCGCCTGCGCGACTGGGGCGACCTGCACGCGCTGCCGGCGCTCGCGGCGACGGAGACGCCGGTGCTGGCGATCGGCGGGACGCACGACCGCCCGTTTCCGCCGCCGTTCGCCCAGCGGATCGCCGACACGGCGCCGCACGGCAAGCTGCT
>JAXDHL010000626.1:0-2913 GCA_034664525.1 Solirubrobacteraceae bacterium | reverse complement strand
GCTGCGCCAGGCGGCGGGCGAGGGGCGCCTGACGATGGAGGAGCTCGAGGAGCGGCTGATCGAGACCTACGACACGCGCACGCGGCACGAGCTGGAGACGCTCCTCGCCGACCTCGTCGGAACCGATCGGGCGCTGCCCGGCGTCCGCCACGCGCGCGTGCCCGTGCGGCGCGGCGACGGCGGGACGGGCTGGCTCGTGTCGATCATGAGCGGGCGCGACCGCAGGGGCCGCTGGCGGCTCGGCCCGAGCCTGAAGGTCGTCAACGTGATGGGCGGCTCCGACCTCGACCTCAACGACGCCGAGTTCTCCGACGACGTCGTCGAGATGACGGTCGTCTCGGTCATGGGCGGGGCCGACATCCGCGTTCCCGAGGGCCTCAACGTCGAGGTCTCGGAGTTCGCGCTGATGGGCGGCAACACCGTCGTGCTCGGCGACGAGCGGCCCGACCCGGGCGGTCCGCTCTTGCGTCTGCGCATGCTCTCGATCATGGGCGGCACCGACGTCAAGCGCGGGCGCAAGCTCACGCGCGCGGAGCGCCGCGAGCTCAAGCGCTCGGGACACTAGTCCGAGCGGCTAAAGCTTCGCCGCCCGATTGCCGACGGATGTTCTAGGTCAAGTCAAGAGGTACCTCCCCCGACAAACGCACCCTCGCCGCGAGGCGGGTCCGCAAAGTCACGGAGCTCCAGCGATGGAGCCGGCCGGACTGCCGCAAGGGTCTTGGGAGCTGCCGCCCGGAACCCTCGGAGGTCCACCGTGCGTCGTCTCGTCAGCGTCACTCTCGCCTGCTCCGCTGCACTCCTCGCGCCTGCCGCGGCGTCTGCCGCCATCGCCTGCCATGGGGCCGGCCGCTTGCCCGCCCAGCTCGGCCCGGCAGCGGCGCGCGCGGCGACCCTGTGCGTGCTCAATCGCGAGCGCGCCGCCCACGGACTGCGCGCGCTGCGCCTCGACGGCCGCCTCACGAGCGCCGCCCAGGGCCACTCCGACGACATGGTCGCGCACCGCTACTTCGCGCACGAGTCGCGCTCCGGCGCGACGTTCTCCGCGCGCATCAAGCACACGGGGTGGACGAGCCACCGCCGTTCCTGGACGGTCGGCGAGAACCTCGGCTGGGCCACGGGCCGCGCCACGCCGCGCGCCATCGCCGCCGCCTGGATGCGCAGCGCCGGCCACCGCGCGAACATCCTCAGCGGCCGCTTCCACGTGATCGGCATCGGCATCGCGTCCGGCACGCCGACCGGCGACGGCGGCGCGACCTACTCGACCGATTTCGGCTCCTAGCGAACGCGGTCGCGGTCGCGGTGCACTTTGGGCCGCTTGCCCTTGATCGTGCTGCTCCGCAGCGCGGTGATCACGTGCTCGGCCGACTGCTCGGGCACCTCGACGATCGCGAAGCGGTCGGAGATCTGGATCGCGCCGATCTCGCGCCCGCTCAGGCGCGTCTCGCCGGTGATCGCGCCGACGAGGTCCTGAGGCCGGATGCCGGCGCTGCGGCCGGCGCCGATGAACAGCCGCGCGGTCGGGCCCGACGACGGCCGCCTGCCCTTGGCGGGCGCCGCGCGCGGGGCGACCTGCGGGATCTCCTCCTGATCCTCGACGCCGCCGCCCGCCGCCTCGTGCGCGAGCTTGATCGCCGCCAGCGCGATCTCGACCACGTCGAACTCGCCGGACAGGGCGTCGACGACGGCGCGGAAGCGCTCGAGATCGTCTCCCACGATGCTCTCCGCCAGCGCGGCGCGCGTGAGCTCGAGCCGGCGGGCCCGCAGGTCGGCGATGGTCGGCAGCGTCTCGACCGCGATCCGCTGACCGGTGACGCGCTCGATCGTCTTGAGCATCCGGTGCTCGCGCGGCTCGGCCAGCGTCACCGCGACGCCCTCGCGGCCGGCGCGGCCCACGCGCCCGATGCGATGCACGTAGGCGTCCGGCGCGGACGGCACGTCGTAGTTGATCACGTGGCTCAGCTGGTCGATGTCGAGCCCGCGCGCCGCCACGTCGGTCGCCACCAGCAGGTCCGCGGTGCCGGCGCGCAGCCGGCCCATGACGCGGTCGCGCTGCTCCTGGCTCATCCCGCCGTGCAGCGCCTCGGCGCGGTAGCCGCGGCCGTTGAGGGTCTCGGTCAGCCGGTCGACCTCGTCGCGCGTGCGGCAGAAGACGAGCGCCGCCGCCGGCGCCTCGACGTCGAGCACACGGCCCAGGGCGGCCGGCTTGTGGGCGCGCGCGACGACGTACGCGCTCTGGCGCACGAGCGGCGCGGCGCCCGGCGCCGTCGCTTCGCGGCCGATCTCGATCCGCACCGGATCCGACAGGTGGCGGCGGGCCATCTGGTCGATGCGCGGCGGCATCGTCGCCGAGAAGAGCACGGCCTGGCGGCTCGCCGGCGCCTGCTCGAGGATCGCCTCGATGTCCTCCGCGAAGCCCATGTCGAGCATCTCGTCGGCCTCGTCGAGCACGACGGTCGCGAGGCCGTCCAGCCGCAGCGTGCCGCGGTTGAGGTGGTCGATGGCGCGCCCGGGCGTCGCCACCACGACGTCGACGCCGCCGCGCAGCGCGCGCAGCTGGCGCCCGATCGGCTGGCCGCCGTAGATCGGCAGCACGCGCGCGCCCAGCTCGCGCCCGTACCTGTGGATCGCCTCCGAGACCTGCACGGCGAGCTCGCGCGTCGGCACCAGCACGAGCGCCGCGGGCGCGTCGGCGCCGGGTCGAAGGCGCTGCAGCAGCGGCAGCGCGAACGCGGCCGTCTTGCCGGTCCCGGTCGCCGCCTGGCCGAGCAGGTCGCGCCCCGCCACGAGGTGGGGGATCGCCTCGCGCTGGATCGGCGTCGGCTCCTCGTAGCCCAGCTTCTCGAGCGTCTCGATCAGCCGCGGGTCCAGGCCCAGCGCGGCAAAGCCCGCGTCCACCGCCGCGGGCGTCGTTTC
>JAXDHL010000625.1:0-4819 GCA_034664525.1 Solirubrobacteraceae bacterium | reverse complement strand
CGCCCCAGCGACGCGCGGACGACGTGCAGCGTGACCAGCAGCGCCGCCGGCGCGGGGCGCCGCAGCCACGCCGACCACAGCTCGTTGCGGATCTGGCGCGCGACGCGCGAGGGCCGCGGCCCGGTCGACGGATGGTGGTGCGCGACCACGCCCTCGACGTAGGCGAGCTCCCAGCCGGCGCTTGCGAGCTCGAGTGCGAGCGGTGTCTCCTCGCCCCCGATCCCGTAGCGCTCGTCGAACCCGCCGACGGCCAGCATCGCCTCGCGGCGCACGACCGCGCCACAGGCGACGAAGCCGAGCACGGCCGGCCCGGGCGCGCCCGGCCGGCGCCCCAGCGGACTGCCCGCCATCTGCGCGCACACCGGGTCCTCGCGGGCGCCGTCGCCGACCAGCACGCGCGCGGCCACGACGGCCAGCCGCGGGTGGGCGTCGAGCACCTCGACCGCCCGTTCGAGCGCGCCGGGCGCCCACCACGAGTCGTCGTCGCTGAAGGCGACGTAGGCGCAGTCCAGCCGCTCGAGGCCGACGTTGCGCGCCGCGGCGCCGCGGTTGCGGCCGAGGGCGACGACCTCGACGCCGGCGTCGGCGGTCCGGACCGCGTCCGGGGTGCCGTCGGTCGAGCCGTTGTCGACTACCACCACCGGCGGGCGCTCCTCGAGCGCGCGCAACTGGCCGAGCGTGCGCAGCAGCGAATCGCGCCGGTCGCGGGTGGCGATCACGACGCCGACGCGATGAGCCATGAGGAGTGGTCTACCCGCCGACGGCCCGGCGAGATCGTCACCGCCGAGGGTTGCACGGCGCTCGGGTCGGCGTATCCCACCTTCGCAGCGGGACCTGGTCGCCCAGGCCAAAGCGATGGAGGACGCCGGATGCGCATACTGGGAGTCAACGCCGTGTTTCACGACCCCGCCGCGGTGGTCGTCGTGGACGGTGTCGTGGTGGCCGCGGTCGAGGAGGAGCGGATCAGCCGCCGCAAGCACGGCAAGCTCCCGGTGCCGTTCTCCACCTGGGAGCTCCCCGAGGGCGCGATGCGGCACTGCCTGGCGATCGCCGGCCTCGCGCCCAGCGACCTCGATGCGGTCACCTACTCCTACGACCCGGACCTCGCCGCCCCGCCGGGGGAAGATGTCACTGCGGACGAGTGGGAGGGGCTGCGCACCCTGTTCGTCCGCCGCGCGCCCAGGTTCCTGAAGACTGCGCTCCCGGGGTTGGACGCCTCGGTGGTGCGCTACGTGCCGCATCACCTCTCCCATGCGGCATCCGCGCACCTCGCCGGTCCGTTTCCCTCCTCCGCCGTACTGGTGGTCGACGGACGCGGCGAGAGCGCATCCTCGTTCGCCGGCCATGCGCGCGCCGGCGGCGCTCTCGAGCGCCTGCACGCCCAGCGACTGCCGCACTCGCTCGGGCTCGTCTACGAGGAGCTCACCGAGCACCTCGGCTTCCGCCGCTCGTCGGATGAGTACAAGGTGATGGCGATGGCCTCCTACGGGGAGCCGCGGTTCCTGGAGGCGTTCCGGCAGCTCATTCGCGCGACCGGCGACGGGGGCTTCGTCACCGAGCCGGTCGCCTGGGAGCGGTTCGCCCCGCGGATCGCCGCCGGCGGCGAGGGCTGGGGCGACGATCATGCCGCGCTCGCCTGCTCGGTGCAGCGGCGGCTGGAGGAGGTCCTCCTGGACCTCGCCGGCTGGCTGCACGCGCGCACGGGTGAGCGGGCGCTGACGATGGCGGGCGGCGTGGCGCTCAACTGCGTGGCCAACGCGCGCCTGCTGCGCGACGGGCCGTTCGACGAGCTCTGGGTCCAGCCGGCCGCCGGGGACTCCGGCACGGCGCTCGGCGCCGCCCTGCACGTCGCGCACGAGCTCGGCGACGCCGTCGAGCCGATGACGACGGCCGCGCTCGGCCGGGGCTGGGACGACGACGAGCTCGCCTGGTGGCTGGATCGCGCCGACGTCCGCCACGAGCGCCCGAGCGACATCGCCGGCCTGGTCGCCGAGACGCTCCGTGACGACGGCGTCGTCGCGTGGTTCCAGGGCCGGGCCGAGTTCGGGCCGCGTGCGCTCGGGCACCGCTCGCTGCTCGCCGATCCGCGCCGGGCCGCGAACGTCGAGCGCCTCAACGACGTGAAGGGGCGCGAGCCGTTCCGTCCCGTCGCGCCGATGGTGCTCGAGGATCGCGCGCCGGAGATCTTCACCGGCCGGCATCCGTCGCCGCACATGCTGTTCGTCCACGACGTGGAGGCCGACTGGCGCGGCCGCATCCCGGCCGTGGTGCACGTCGACGGGACCGCCCGCATCCAGACCGTCGACGCCGCATCTGAGCCGCTCGTCGCCGGGATGCTCGACGCGTTCGAGGACCTGACGGGCGTGCCGGTCGTGGTGAACACGTCGCTCAACACGGCGGGGCGGCCGATGGTCGACGACCCGCGCGACGCGCTCGAGTGCTTCGGCAGCGCGCCGATCGACCTTCTGGCGATCGGCCCGTACGCCGTCAGGCGGGAGCGATCGCCGCGCGTCCCGCGCGCGCGGGAACCCAGGACGACGGCGGCATGAGCTCCTACGACGTCGTCATCCCCACGACCGGACGGGCGACGCTCGGCGCGGTGCTGTGCGGGCTCGGCGCCGCGGACGGGCCGCTGCCCGGGCGGGTGCTGCTCGTCGACGACCGGCCGGGGGATCCCCGCCCGCTGGCGATCCGGCCGCCGGCCGTGCTCGCCGGCCGCACGGTCACCGTGCGCGGCTCCGCGCGCGGTCCGGCCGCCGCACGCAACGCCGGCTGGCGGCGCTCGCGGGCCGAATGGGTGGCGTTCCTCGACGACGACGCCATCCCGGGCCCGGGCTGGCGGGCCGACCTCCGCGGCGACCTGGGCGGCGCCGAGGCCGACGTGGCCGGCGTCCAGGGCACGATCCGCGTCCCGTTGCCGCGCCACCGCCGGCCGACCGACTGGGAGCGCAACGTCGCAGGGCTCGCGCACGCGGCGTGGGCGACGGCCGACCTCGCCTACCGGCGGCGCGCGCTCGAGGCGGTCGGCGGCTTCGACGAGCGCTTCCCGCGCGCCTATCGCGAGGACTCCGACATCGCGCTGCGCCTGATCGCGGGCGGGTGGCGGATCGTCCGCGGCGCGCGCACGATCGTGCACCCCGCCGGGCGTGCCGACCGCTGGGCGTCACTGCGCAAGCAGACCGGCAACGCCGACGACGCGCTGATGGCCGCGCTCCATGGCGGGCAATGGCGCGAACGCGCGGGCGCCCCACGCGGGCGCTTGCGTCGTCACGCCGGCACGGCGGCCGCTGGATCCCTCACGCTCGCAGCCGCGGCGACGCGGCACGAGCGGCTGGCGGCCGCCGCCGGGTTCTTCTGGCTCGGCGGCACCTGCGAGCTGGCCTGGGCGCGCATCGCGCCCGGGCCGCGCACGCGCGACGAGGTGGCGACGATGCTGATGACGAGCGCCGCGATGCCGTTCGCGGCCACCTGGCAGCGCGCGCGGGGGGAGCTGCGTGCGCGGCGGCTCGCGCGCGGCGGGCCGCTGATCGGGCGGCCGGGACCGCTCGAGGCCGTGCTGTTCGACCGCGACGGGACGCTCGTCATCGATGTGCCCTGCAACGGCGAGCCGGACCGCGTGCAGCCGCTGCCCGGCGCCGCGGAGGCGCTCGCCCGGCTGCGGGCCAGCGGCAGCCGGGTCGCGCTCGTGACCAACCAGGCCGGGATCGGCCGGGGGCTGGTCAGCCGGGAGCAGGTCGAGGCGGTCAACGCGCACGTCGCGGAGCTGCTGGGACCGTTCGACGCCGTCCGCTACTGCCCGCATGCGCCCGAAGATCGCTGCGGCTGTCGCAAACCGGCGCCCGGCATGCTGCTCGACATCGCCGGCGAGCTTGGCGTCGCGCCCGAGCGCTGCGCGATGGTCGGCGACATCGGCAGCGACGTCGAGGCTGCGATCGCGGCCGGCATGCGATCGGTGCTCGTCCCCACTTCCCGGACGCGTCGCGCCGAGATCAGCGCGGCGCCGGAGCTGGCCTCGACGCTCGGCGAGGCGGTCGACATACTGCTCGGCGCGGAGGCGGTGACATGACGCACGTCCTCGCCGTCCGGCTCGACAACGCCGGCGACGTGCTGCTCGCCGGCCCGGCGATCCGCGCCGTCGCCGCGCGGGGCTCGCGCGTGACCCTGCTGTGCGGGCCGCGCGGCGAGCCGGCGGCACGGCTGCTGCCGGGCGTGGACGACGTCGTCGTGCGCGCGGCCGAGTGGATCGATCCGGAGCCGTCCGCGGTGCGGCGCGCGGCGATCGACGCCTACGTCGACGCGATCGCCGCCCTCGACGCCGACGAGGCGATCATCTTCACCTCCTTCCACCAGAGCCCGCTCCCCGCCGCGCTCCTCCTGCGCCTGGCCGGCGTGCGGCGGCTGTCGGCCATCAGCGACGACTATCCGGGCTCGCTGCTCGACGTCCGCCACCGCGCGCCGGACGACGTCCACGAGGCCCGGCGGGCGCTCTCCCTCGCGGCGGCCGCCGGCTACCGGCTCCCCGCCGGCGACGATGGTCGCCTGGCCGTGCGCGCGAGCGGGGGCAGCTTCCCGGCCGTCGCGCCCGGGTACGTGGTCGTCCATCCCGGGACGTCGGTGCCGGCGCGGGCGTGGGCGCCCGAGCGCCACGCCGAGCTGGTCGCGGCGCTCGCCGGGAGCGGGCGCACCGTGATCGTGACCGGGTCGCCGTCGGAGACCCGGCTCACCGAGCTGGTCGCCGGCGACGACGGGATCGACCTCGGCGGCCGCACCTCCTTCGGCGACCTCGCCGCCGTGCTCGCCGGCGCGGACGCCGTCGTCG
>JAXDHL010000624.1:0-13767 GCA_034664525.1 Solirubrobacteraceae bacterium | reverse complement strand
GCTGCGCCAGTGGAACGAGGAGGAGCAGCGGCTGCGCGAGCTGGTGCGGATCTTCAAGGAGCGCGCGAAGTACTCGCGCGACTGGGCCAAGCGCGCCAACGCGATGGAGACGCGCTGGAAGCGCTTCACCGCCGATGGGCCGCCGCCCGCGCCGATCGTCGCCCAGGAGATCAAGCTGCGCCTGCGCGGCGGCGACTCCGCCCGCCGCGTGGTGGCGCTCAAGGGGGTCGGGATCGACGGCCTGATGCACCCGTTCGACGAGGAGGTCCACTTCGGCGAGCGGGTCGGGGTGATCGGTCCCAACGGCTCGGGCAAGACGCATCTGATCCGCCTGCTGGCCGGTGAGGGCATCGTCCACGATGGCGAGGTCGTGATCGGCAACCGGGTGTCCCCGGGCCTGTTCACCCAGTTCAACGCACGCCCGGACTTCGCCGGGCGGCGGCTGCTCGACGTCGTCGTGGAGCGCACGAAGGCGACCGAGCCGGCCATGCGCGGGCTCGCCCGCTACGGCCTCGCCGACGCCGCCAACCGCAGCTACGAGACGCTGTCGGGCGGTCAGAAGGCGCGGCTGGAGATCCTCTGCCTCGAGCTCGAGGGCCACAACCTCCTGCTGCTCGACGAGCCGACCGACAATCTCGACATCGACTCCGCGGAGGCGCTCGAGTCGGCCCTCGACGGGTTCGAGGGGACGGTCGTCGCGGTCTCCCACGACCGCGCGTTCCTGCGCCGGCTGGACCGCTTCTTCCACGTCGGCCACGACGGCCGCGTGGTCGTGGTGCCCGACGCGCGCGCGGCGCTGGAGAAGATCAGCTCTTGAGCGCGGTCTGCAGCACCTGGCGGGCGATCGGTGCGGCGGCCTTCCCGCCGGCGCCGGCGCCCACGAGCATCACCGCGACCGCGACCTTGGGCGAGTAGGCGGGCGCGAAGCAGACGAACCAGGCATCGGTGTTCTGCGGGTCCGACGGGCCGCCCTGGGTCGGGCGCAGCTCGGCGGTGCCGGTCTTGCCGGCCACGGTGACGCCGGGGATCGCGGCGGCGGTGCCGGTGCCGCCCGTGACCACGCCGACCATGAACTCACGCACGGTGGAGGCCACCGACGAGCGCACGACGCGGCGCTTGCGGACACGGTCCTCGCGCACGATGCGCGGCCGCACGCGGACGCCGTGGTCGGCGATCGTCGCCCCGACGGAGGCCATCTGCAGCGGCGTCGCGAGGTCGCGCTCCTGGCCGATCGCCGCCGCGCCGACCGCCAGCGAGTCCCGCAGGTCGTGGGCGATCGAGGACACCTTCGCCGCCGGCACCCGCGGCTGCTCGTTGAAGCCGAACCGCTCGGCCATCGTGACCAGCCGCTTGCGCCCGACCTTGGCGCCGAGCGGTGCGAACACCGAGTTGCAGGAATCCGCGAAGGAGCGGGCGAGCGAGCCGCCGCAGGTCTCGTCGCTGGCATTGTGGAGCTTCACGCCGCTGAGCACCGCGAACTGGCCCACCGGATAGCTCGATGCCGGCGTCGCCTTGTGGTACTGCAGCGCGGCCGACAGGGTCACGATCTTGAACGTCGAGCCCGGCGGCTGGGGCGCCGACACCGCCAGCCCGGCGAGCGCCAGCACCGCGCCGTCCTTGGGGCGGATCACCGCGACGCCGCCGGTGCGGCTGCCGAGCGCGTTCTGCGCGGTGTGCGACAGCCCGAGCCGGATCGTCGAGTGCACGTTGCGCCCGTGCTTGGCCTTCACCTTGCGGATCACCCGGTCGCCGTAGCGCAGCGACTCCGACGGGTGGCCGGCCAGGCGGCTGTTCCACAGGCGCTCGAGCCCGGTCGGCCCGCCGTCGCCGTTGGGCGTGCCCGCGATCCCGGCGCCGATCGCGTCGTTGACGAGCGGTGTCCCGTCGGCGGCCAGCACCTCGCCGCGGGTCGGCGCCTTGCCGGCCTTGCGCCGCACCTGCTCGCCCTTGCGCAGGCCCGGCAGGCGCATCTCGGGCGACCAGTGGATCCGGCCCGTGCCGTTCTGGTCGACCGTGCGCAGCGTGACGTAGCCGTAGAGCGTGCCGAAGTCGGTGCTGTGCACGGTCACCGGCACGCGGATGCGCTGATGGTCGAGCGGGCCGGGCCGGCCGACGCGCACCGACGCGATCCGCGCCGCCTTGCGGGCCTGCGCGTACGAGCGCTCGAACGCCTGCTGCGACGGGCGGCCCGAGCCGCCGGTCAGCGCCCACATCTTCGCCGTGTCCCCGCGCGTCCAGGCTGCGGCGAACGCCGCGGCGGCATCGCGCTGGCGCTGGTTGGCCACTCGGCGCTCGTGGACGGTGTAGGCGCCGGCCGCGACCCCGCCGAGGACGATCAGGACGATCAGGGCGCCCAGCCACGGCAGCGGACGGCGCGGGCCGCGCCGGCTCAGCCCCGGGCTGCGCCGGCGCCTGCGGCGGGCCGCCGGGCCTGGGCCGCGGGCCGGGCCCATGAACACCGAGCCGGCCCGGCGCGAGGGGGTCGCATAGCGCCCGCGGGATCGTCGACGCCGTCTCGCCACGACCCGTTGTCTACTCGGTCCGGCGGACACGCGGAAGCCCGAGGTCAGCAGATCGGGCGCGCCCGCGCCTCCTGGCGTACGATTCCGCAGGTTGCCTATGACGGCCGACGAGCACGGGCTCTCCCGCGCCCCGCAAGCGCCGCCGCCGCGGCGTGAATGGCGCCTGCCCGCCGAGCCGGACAACGTGCCGCGCGCGCGCCGCGCCGTCCGCGAGTTCGCCGTGTCCCACGGGGCGATGGACCCGGCGGTCGGCAACCTGTCGCTGGCGGTGACCGAGGCGGTGACGAACGCGGTCCTGCACGCCTACATCGGCTGTGACGCCGGCGAGGTGCTCGTCGTCGCCCAGGCCTCGGCGGACGAGGTCGTGATCTGCGTGCTCGACGACGGTCGCGGCATGCAGCCGCGACCGGACAGCCCCGGACTGGGCATGGGGCTGCCGATGATCGGCCAGCTCACGACCAGCGTCGACATCCGGGAGCGCCCGGGCGGCGGCACCGAGGTGCGGATGCGCTTCCACGCCCCCGGCGTGCGCGGCCCGGTGGCGACGGCCGCCGAGGCCGACCCGCGGATGCAGTTGCTGGTCGAGGTCGCCCGGCTGGCGCAGGCCGGCGGCTGGCCGCAGCAGGGCGTCGGCCGGCTCGTGCACCTGCTCGTGCCCGCGCTCGCCGACGCGTGCGCGATCGTCCGCGTCACGCCGGCAGGCCTCGAGCGACTGGCCGAGGTCGGGCCGGCCGCCCCGGCGCTGGACGGGCTGCCGCTCGACACCGGCGTCGCGCTGGTCGACGTGCCGGCGCCGGCCGCGGACGGACTCGCGTGGTGGGTCGTGATCCCGCTGCACGAGAACGACCGTGCGCTCGGCCTGCTGCTGCTCGGCCTGACCGCCGAGCGCGGCCGCCCTGACGCGCAGGACCTCGTGTTCCTGGAAACGCTGGGCGAGCGGGCCGCCCGCGGACTGGCCGCGAACGCCGAGCACGCAGCTCCGCGGCGCCGGCTCGACGGCATCCTCGACGCCCTCGCCGAGGCGGTGACCGTCAACGACGCAGACGGCCGCACCGTGTGGGCCAACGAGGCCGCCGCCCGGCTGCTCGGCGCCGACACCATCGAGGACGTGCTGTCCGCCGCGCCGGGGCAGCTCGCCGCGCTGTTCCTGATGACCCTCGAGGACGGCCGCCCGGTCGGGCTCGACGACCTGCCCGGGCGCCGCCTGCTGGCCGGCCTCGACGCCCCGCCGTTGCTGACGCGGTCGGTGCTGCGTGCGACGGGCCAGGAACGCTGGCTGGTGACCAAGGCGTCGCTGCTGGAGGAGGCCGGCGAGCGGCTCGCCGTGAACATCATCGAGGACGTGACGGCCGCCAAGCGCGACGAACTGCGCACGCGCTTCCTCGCCCACGCGGGCGAAGTCCTCGGTGCGTCGCTGGATCCCGAGCGCACGCTGCGCGATCTCGCGGCCCTGATCGTCCCCGGGCTGGCGGACTGGTGCGCGATCGACCTGCTGTCCGAGGACGGCGCGCTCCAGCGCGTGGCCGTCGAGCACGCCGATCCCGAGCGCGTCGCCTTCGCCGCCGAGATCGACCGGCTGTACCCCTCGGCGCCCGGCGAGGTCATGCAGTCGCTGCTGGCCGGCGGGCCGCCGGTCGTCCTTGCCGAGATCACCGACGAGCTGCTGCGCTCGCGCGCCCGCGACCCGCAGCACCTCGAGCTGTTGCGCGGGCTCGGCGTGCGCAGCGCGCTGGTCGTCCCGCTCGTCGCCGGCGAGGCGGTGATCGGGCTGCTGACGTTGCTCACAGCCGAGAGCGGCCGCACGTTCTCCGAGTCCGACGTGGCGTTCGGCGCCGATGTCGGCCGCCGGGCGGGGACCGCGGTCGAGAACGCGCGCCGCTACGCCGAGCGCCCGAGCTAGTAGAACGACGTCCGCGTGCGGTGGGGGCGCATCGTCGCCGCCGCGTACCGCTGCTCGAGCCCCCGGTTCCAGAGCCAGTTGTCGAGCACCCGCGGCGCAACGCCCGCGCGCGCGGCCAGCCGCTCGCAGGCATCCACGGCGCACGCGCGCAGCTCGGTCTCCTCGCGGCCGCCCGGCTCCAGCCACCCGCCCGCGTCGACCGCCGCGGCCAGGGACGGCGCGTAACGCAGCACGCCGTCCACGCGCAGGACGTGGGAAAGGAGGTTGTCGGCGAAGACGGTGAGGTCGTCGACGTCGTCGAAGGCCGCCACCCCCGCCCAGGCGAGGTCGGCCGCGGTGATCTGGGCGCGCTTGTAGAAGCCGTGATCGGCGAGCAGCGGCATCCGCGCCAGCGACTCGGCGAGCCGCGCCGCCGATCCGCCGGCGTCGCCGATGGCCTGCAGCGCGGAGCGCTCGCCGAGCCAGGCGCCGAGGTCGCGCAGCCCGGCGGCGTACAGGCCGGTCAGGACGTGGTCGGCCGGCAGCCCCAGCACAGCCGCCACCTCGGCCGCCGTCAGGGCCCGCAGGTCGCGAGCGCTCCACACGCCGCCGCGCGACCGCGCGAACGCGGTCAGCCGCTCGGTCAGCGCGTCCGTGTCCGTCCCGAGCTGGGCGAACCAGCCCGACCCGAAGTTGACCGCGTCGAGGGCGAGCACGTAGCGGGCCACCTCCTCGGGCGCACCCTCGAGGAAGTGCCGGGCGGGGTCGAGCCCGGAGACGCCGCCCTCGTAGGAGCAGGCGTCGAGGTCGATCGTCACCAGCGTGGCCGAGGCGGCGACGGCGGCGCAGTGGGCCCGGACGCGGTCGGGGAGGCCTGGCATGGCGCGGTGAGGCTACGGTCTCGTGCCGCATGCCCAGGCGGCTCACCATCGCGCTGGCCGCGCTCGCGGCGCTCGTCGCCGGTTGCGGGGCGGAGCCCGGCGGCGGCCCCTCGGCGCCCGCGCCGCACAAGCTCGTGCTCGCGCTCGACTTCGTCCCCAACGCCATCCACGCGCCGCTGTTCGCGGCCGTCGCCGGCCACCGCGACCGCCAGCACGGCGTGGCCATCCAGATCCGCGAGCCCGGCAGCGGCCCCGACTCGCTCAAGCTGGTCGCCACCGGGCGCGCCCAGCTCGGCGTGCTCGACATCCACGACCTTGCGATCGCGCGCGAGCGCGGCGCCGACGTCGTGGCGATCGGCGCGCTCGTCCAGCGCCCGCTGGCCGCGCTGGCCGCCCGACCCGGGATCGACCGCCCGCGCGACCTCGAGGGCCGCACGGTAGGGGTCTCCGGGCTCCCGTCCGACCCCGCCTTCCTGGACGCGATCGTGCGCGACGACGGCGGTGACCCGGCCAAGGTCAAGCAGGTCACGATCGGCTTCAGCGCCGTCACCCGCATCCTGTCCGGCCGCGTCGACGCGGCGCCGGTGTTCTGGAACGCCGAGGGCGTCGCCCTGCGGCGCAAGGGGCTGACCCCGAACGAGTTCCGCGTCGACGACTACGGCGCCCCGCGCTACCCGGAGGTCGTCCTCATCACCTCGCGGGCCACGCTCGCGCACCGGCGCGCGGACCTCCGAAACGCGCTCCAGGCGATCGCCGCCGGCGAGCGCGACGTCGCCCGCCACCCCGAGCAGGCGGTGAAGGTGGTCGCCGACGCCGCCCGCACGAGCGACACCGCGCTCGTCCGCGCGCAGCTCGACGCCGTCCGGCCCGCGTTCGACCCGCCGCTGCGCCTCGATCCCGCCGTCCTGCGCCGCTGGGCCGCCTTCGACGCCCGGATCGGGATCGTCCGGCGCCGCCCGGACGTGGCGACCGCGTTCGATACGTCGCTTGCGCCCCGAGGGGTAAGCGTCCGATAGCTCGGGTATGTCTCCGGCCATGCCCGCCACGATTCCCACGAACTGCCCGTCCTGCGGAGCCCTGCTGTTCGCGGGGACCTGCATCTCCTGCCCGCGTCCGCAGACGCGGTAGGTGAGCGCCTCTGAGCGCGGCCTGACGGTCGCGGTCACCGGTCCGACCGGGACGTTCGGCGCCGGCCTGATCCCGCTGCTCGAGGCCGACGACCGCATCGAGCGGGTGGTCGGCATCGCCCGCCGGCCCTTCGATCCGGTCGCCCGCGGCTGGCGCAAGCTCGACTACCGCCAGGGCGACGTGCGCGACCCGGCGGCGCTCGAGCAGGCGTTCGCCGGCGCCGACGTCGTCGTCCACCTGGCGTTCATGATCACCGGCAACGCGTCGCGTGAGACGATCCGGGCGATCAACGTCGAAGGCACCCTGAACGCGTTCGCCGCCGCCGCCGCGGCGGGGGCGAAGCGCTTCGTGTACGCGTCGAGCGTCGCCGCCTACGGCTTCCACGCCGACAACCCGATCCCGCTGACCGAGGAGCACCCGGTCCGGCCGGCCGCCAAGCTCTTCTACGCACAGGAGAAGGCGGAGATCGAGCGGCTGCTGGCCGTGCAGTCGGCCGGCCACCCCGAGCTCGAGCTCTACCTGCTGCGCCCGCCGGTCGTCGTCGGTCCCAACGCCGTCGGTGGCAAGGAGCTGGTGCCCGCCCCGCTGGCGTCCGTCGCCGGGGCGCTCGCGGCCGCCGTCGCGCGCTCGCCGGTTCCGCTGCCGGTGCTCGCGCCGACGCTCCCGCTGCAGCTGATCCACGAGGCCGACGTCGGCCAGGCGTTCCTGCGCTGCATCGTCGCCGCGGGGCCGCCCGGCGCCTACAACATCGCCGGCGAGGGCGTGGTCACGGTCGCCGACGTCGCCCGCGCCGCCGGCCTCGCGCCGATTCCGATCCCGAGCCCGGTCGTGCGCGCCGCCGCCAGGGCGGCCGCCGCGATCCCGTTCCTGCCGCCGCAGGCCGAATGGGTCGAGGCCGCGAGCCGGCCGGCGCTCATGGACACGTCCAAGGCCAGGCGCGAGCTCGGCTTCGCGCCCCGCTACAGCGCGCTGGAAGCACTGCAGGACACCGTCGCGCAGCGCTGAGCCGGAAGGAGCTCCGCCTGCGGTGTCCGCCCGCGCCGGATAGCGTTCGGCGCGTGATCTTCCGCCAGGTGACCCACGACGACCTCGGCTGTGCGAGCTACGTGATCGGCGACGACGACGCCGGCATCGCCGCGGTGGTCGACCCGCGGCTCGACGTCGACGTGTACCTGCGCCTGGCCCGCTATCTCGGGGTGCGGATCCAGCACGTGCTCGAGACCCACAACCATGCCGACCACGTCTCCGGCCACGGCCGGCTCGTCGCCGCCACCGGCGCGACGGTCCACATCCACGAGGACGCGCAGCCCGAGTACGACCACGAGCCGTTCGCCGACGGGTGGGAGCTCGCGCTCGGCGCGCTGGTCGTGCGGGCGGTCCACACGCCCGGCCACCGCCCGGAGCACACGGCGTTCGCGCTGATCGACACCGCCCGCGGCGCCGACCCCTGGGCCGTGCTGACCGGCGACACGCTGTTCGTCGGCGACGTCGCCCGTCCCGACCTCGCCGTCGACAAGGAGGAGGGCGCCCGCGACCTCTTCCGCTCGCTGCAGCGGCTGCTCGATCTGCCCGACACCTGCGAGGTCTGGCCGGCCCACCTCGGGGGATCGCTGTGCGGCGGGCCGGGGATGGACCTCAAGATCTCATCGACGATCGGCTACGAGCGCGCCCACCTCGACGTGCTCGCGATCGCCGACGAGGACGACTTCGTGCGCCGCACGACGACCGCGCTCGCTCCGCAGCCGCCGAACTTCCACAACATCGTCGCGCTCAACCGCGGCGCGATGGTGGCCGCGCAGAGCCTCCCGCAGCCGCTCGACCCCGGCCAGGTCGAGGCGCAGCGGCAGGCCGGCGCGCTGCTGGTCGACATCCGCACCGAGCTGCAGTTCGACGAGGCCCACGTGCCGGGCGCGGTCTGCATCACCGCCCTGCGGGCCGGGTTCGGCACCAAGCTCGCCTGGCTGGCGCAGCCGGACCGGCCGGTCGTGCTCGTCGGCCGCGACGACACGGACGCGCGCGAGGCGGCCGAGCTGGCCGGCGCGGTCGGTGTCGGCGCGATCGCCGGATACCTGCACGGCGGCATGACCTCGTGGCGCGAGGAGCGCCGCGATGTGCGGCGGATCGGCCGCTGGCGCGTCGAGGAGCTCCACGAGCGCTGGGGCGGCGACGGCCTCCAGGTGCTCGACGTGCGCGAGCGCCGCGAGTGGGACGAGGGCCACCTGCCCGGCGCCCTGCACACGCCCTACCACGACCTGCACGCGCTGCCGGACGGGCTCGACCCCGACCAGCCGGTCGCGGTGATCTGCATGTCAGGGCAGCGGGCGGCGACCGGCGCGTCGCTCGTGCAGCGCCACGGAGCGCGCGAGGTGTGGCACGTGGTCGACGGCGGCGTGGGCACCTGGACCCGCAACGGCTGGCCGCTGGAGCGCCCGGCCGGCTGACGAGAACCGCAGCAGCGGCGTCCGCCACGCCGCCTCGAGCGCGATCGCGGCCGACATCTTCGAGGCGCCACGGGTGCGGTCGCGGAACGTGATCGGGACCTCGACGACCCGCAGCCCGAGGCGCGTGGCCCGGTAGGTCGTCTCGATCTGGAACGCGTAGCCGCCGGCCTGCAGGCCGTCGAGGCCGATCGCGCGCAGGGCGTCGGCGCGGAAGCACTTGAAGCCGCCCGTGGGATCGTTGACGTGCAGCCCGAGGAGGAACGACGCATAGCGTCCGCCGCCACGCGAGATCAGTCGCCGTGAACGCGGCCAGCCCTCGACCCGCGCCCCCGGCACATAGCGGGAGCCGAGCACGACGTCGGCGCCGTCGGCGATCGCGCCGAGCATCCGCGGGATCTCGCCCGGGTCGTGGGAGAAGTCGGCGTCCATCTGGACCACGAGCGTCGCCCCGTGGTCCAGCGCGTGCGACATCCCGGCGGCGTAGGCGGCGGCGATGCCGGCCTTGCCGGGCCGGTGCAGGACGCGGACGTCGGGATGACGGCGCGCGAGGTCGTCGGCGATCAGCCCCGTCCCGTCAGGCGAGTTGTCGTCGACGATCAGGACGCGGCGCACGGTCTGGGGCGCCGCGAAGGCGAGCGCGCTGCGCACGGCGGCCACGATCGCCTCGACGTTCTCGGCCTCGTCGTAGGTGGGGATGACCGTCCAGATGCTCATCGCAGGTGCCAGATCGGGTGGCCGCCGACGCGCGCGACCTTGCGGTAGCGCGTGTGCAGCGTGCGCCGGAGGGCGCCGGTCGGATCGAGGCTCCACTGGGACGGCGGCTGCCACTGCACGATCCAGGTCGGCGCGCGAGCCGAGGCCAGCAGGCGACCGAGCTCGGCGCGCGTGCCCGGCTTGGCGCGCATCATCAGGCTCCATGCGTAGGGGAACGGGCTCGGCATCTCGTCGTAGTAGGCCAGGTTCGCACGCGCGTAGAGCGCGTACGCGGTGTCGCCCGGGCGGGCGTGGCGGTGCAGGTAGGCGGCGATGGCGCGCTCCTTGGCGTGCGCCGGCTTGGCGATGAGCCCGACCGCCGCGCCCATCGCGATCGCGACGACCAGCACCGTCGCGGCGCCGAGGACCCCCCACCTGATCTGCGGCCGGGCGCGGGCCAGCAGCACGGCGCAGCCGGTGGCGGACGGCACGGCGAGCTGGATCAGGTAGTGCGGCAGGTAGGACCCGCCGGCAAGCACGCCCACCGTCCCGGCGGCGAACCAGGCGAGCAGGGTCGCCCGCAGAACCGCGTCGCCGCGCAGCCGCCAGAGCCCGACGATCGCGAGCGGCCCGAGCACGACCATGCCGGAGAACAGCGCCGGGTACTCCAGGGTGTGCAGGCGCAGCAGGAGCGGCGTGTGGGAGTTCTGCAGCGCGTGCAGCGAGTCGACCCGGAAGCCGGCCAGCGCGTAGATCAGGTCCGCCGCGCGCACGCCGCCGAGCGCCATCCAGGCAGCGACGGCGGCGACCGGGGTCAGCGCGCCCAGCGTGTAGGCGACCGGGACGCGCCAGCTGCGGGTGCGCACGAGCATCAGCACGATGAAGACCGCCCCGGCGAACCCGGCGTCGAGGAAGGACTGCTTGACGAGCACCGCCGTGACCGCGAGCGCGCCCGCAGCGGCCGGCCACCAGAAGCTGCGCGGCCGGGCGCGCGCGCGCAGCAGGCAGGCGATCGACCCCGCGGCGGGGATCGACGCCAGCAGCTCCGCCGGGGTCCCGACCGCCGCCAGGGCGGCCGAGCTCGTGAGCAGCGCGGCGATCAGCGCCGCCGGAGCCGCGACGCGCAGGCCGCCGAGCTGGCGGCCGATCGCGTAGGCGATCCCGACCAGCGAGAGCGACGCCACCGCCCCGAGCGCGCGGATGCCCGGGATGCCGCCCAGCGCGGCGATCTTGTAGAGCACCAGCAGCAGCGGCGGCCGGTCGAGCCAGTAGTTGCCGTACAGCGAGGTCCCGCTCGCGCCATGCCAGTGCTGCGCGATGAAGGCGACCCCGCCTTCGTCGGGGTTGAGCCCGACCTGCAAGTAGGGCGCTCGCAGCGCGAGCACCAGCAGCCCGCACGCGCCCAGGACGAGCGCGGCGGGCGCTGGGACGGCCGTCCGGCGAGGGGATGCCGGCAGCTCGACGCGGGGACGCGAGGCAGTGGCCATCGCGTCCAAGATTGCGCCCGCAGGCATGAAGCTTGCCTGAACATTGGTCGGCTGTGGGCCGACCCGGAGTACCGTAGCCGCGGTGGTCACGCGCATCGGCATCTGCGAGGACGATCCTGAGCTGCGCTCGCTGCTCACCCGCGCCCTGCGCGCGGAGGCGTTCGACGTCGCCACGGTGGCGACCGGCCACGAGGCGGTGCGCCAGTTTGCCGACACGCCGCCCGACGGGCTCGTGCTCGACATCGGGCTGCCCGACGCCGACGGCCGCGACGTCTGCCAGGCGCTGCGCGCGCATGGCGTCCGCGCGCCGGTCATCTTCCTCACCGCACGCGGCGCACTCACCGACCGCTTGTCCGGCTTCCACGCCGGCGGTGACGACTACCTGGTGAAGCCGTTCGCGCTCGCCGAGCTGCTCGTGCGCGTGCGGGCGCTCGTGCGGCGGGCCGAGGCCGAGGCGGCGGCGCCCGTCGTCGGCCTGCGCGTCGACCCCGCCTCGCACGCGGTCCACAACGGCGGCGGCTCGGCGGCGCTGACTCCGACCGAGTTCCGCCTGCTGGCCACGCTCGCCGCCCGGCCCGGGCAGGTCGTGCGCCGCCACGAGCTGGTGTCCGCCGCGTGGCCGGACGGTGCGATCGTCCACGACAACACGCTCGACACCTACGTCGGGCGGCTGCGCCGCAAGCTGCGCGAGGTCGGCGCCGACGAGGAGATCGAGACCGCGCGCGGCGTGGGGTACATGCTGCGATGAGCCTGTTCGGGCTGCGGGGCCGCCTGACCCTCGCAGCGGTCGTCGTCCTGGCACTCGGCCTGGCGGTCATCAGCGTCATCGGCAACCTCGTGCTGGCGCGCAGCCTGACCGCGGACGCGCAGGCGGTCCTGCGCGACCGCGCCAGCGCGCAGCTGTCGACGATCGATACCGACGGCGGCCGCCTCGAGCCATCCGAGAAGGTGCGCGACGGCGCGCTCGGCCAGCAGACGTGGATCTACTCCGATGGGGTCGCCGAGCTGCGCGGGGTGGCCGGCCCGAAGGTCCAGCGGGTCGCGGATTCGCTCGCTCACGTGCCGGTGCGCCGGTCGCTCAAGGCAGGGGAGAGCGTGCGGCTGCTGGCCGTCCCCGCCTACGCGAACAACGGCCGGCGCCGGATCGGGACCGTCGTCGTCGGCATCGCGCTCGGGCCGTACGAGCGCACGGAGCACCTGGCCGTGATCGGCACGATCATCCTCGACGCGCTCGTGCTGCTGTTCACGGCGCTGCTGGTGCGCCGCATCGTCGGCGCGGCGCTGAGGCCGGTCGCCGACATGACCGCACGGGCCGCCGAGTGGAGCGCCAACGACCTGCACCGGCGGTTCGCGCTCGGGCGCCCGCATGACGAGCTGACCGCACTGGCGGCCACGCTGGACGGGCTGCTGGGGCGACTGGACGCCGCGCTGCGCCACGAGCAGCGCTTCTCGGCCGAGATGGCGCACGAGCTGCGTACGCCGCTGGCCGGGCTGCGGATGGAGGCCGAGCT
This sequence comes from Solirubrobacteraceae bacterium, assembly GCA_034664525.1. Classification (GTDB taxonomy): domain Bacteria; phylum Actinomycetota; class Thermoleophilia; order Solirubrobacterales; family Solirubrobacteraceae; genus DATLGB01. Next base: position 1,225 of record JAXDHL010000624.1, on the reverse strand, counting down.
CGCGCTGCGCGAGGGCCATGGGGACGCCGAGCGCCAGGAGGCGCTGCGCCGCGTCCTGGCGGGGACCGACCGGATGGCCGGGGTGATCGAGACGCTGCTCAACACCGCGCGCACCAGCAGCGCCACCGCGCCAGAGGCCTGTGACGCCGTGCAGGCGGTCACCGAGGCGGTCGAGGCGGTGCGGCCGGGGGCGGGCGCCCACGACGTCGAGCTCGAGTTCGACGCGCCCGACGGCCCGGCGCGGGTGCTCGTGTCCCACCAGGTGCTCGCACAGGCGCTCCATCCGGTGCTCGAGAACGCGGTCCGCCACGCCCGCTCGCAGGTCGTCGTCGGCCTGGACGGCACGGGCGACCCGGTGGTCGTGGCGGTCACCGACGACGGCCCCGGCCTCGACGGCCTGGAGCCCGAGATGGCGTTCCGGCCGGGCGCCTCCACCACCGGCGGCGCGGGGCTCGGCCTGCCGCTGGCGCGCCGGCTCGCGCGATCGGGCGGCGGGGACGTCGTGGTCGCGGCGGTGCCCGACGGTGCGCGCTTCGAGCTGCGGCTGCCGGCCGCTCACGGCTGACTCCCGCGCCGATCAGGCGGACGCGCCCGGGGTGGACCGCGCGAGCCGCCCCTCCCTGGAGCTCCTGTTAGGCTGCCCTAAATGGGAGCCGCGTCGCAGGATTCGAAGCCGGCCGCCGCCGGCACGCGCCGACTCGCCTGGTGGACCGCCGGGCTCGCAATCCTCGCCGGCCTGGTGTACCTGATGGCCACCGCGAGGACCGGTCCCGTCGACCCGACGGCCGTGTCGGCGCCCCAGAGCCGCGGGACGGTCGTGTTCAACGCGGCGACCATCGTCTTCCGCGAGGGCCTGGAGGCGGTCCTGATCTTCGCCGCGGTCACGGCATCCTTCCTCGGCGCCAACCGCCGCCGGCGCCGCCCGGTCGTGCTCGGCGCCGCGCTCGCCTTCGCCGCCGCCGTGGTCACCTGGTTCGTCGCGCAGGCGGTGCTGGACGCGGCGTCCCCGCTGGGCCCGCGGCTCGAGGCGATCACCGGCTTCGTCGCGATCGTGATCCTGCTGGTGGTCCTGAACTGGTTCGTCCACAAGGTCTACTGGTCGCAGTGGATCGGCCGCCATCACCGCCAGCGCCGCAAGCTGCTGGCCCAGACCGGGATCTCCGCCACGATCGGCCTGGTCGCGCTCGGCTTCACGAGCGTCTATCGCGAGGGCTTCGAGGTCGTG
>JAXDHL010000623.1:0-9204 GCA_034664525.1 Solirubrobacteraceae bacterium | reverse complement strand
GGTGCGAAGTCGACGATCTCGGCGGCCATAGATAGGACCGTAGCAAATCGTCTGCTACGGGATTATCTTGTCCGGAACTACTGGCGCACTGCCGCTCGCGGCGCACGCCGCCTGACCGGCTGCGTGCAGGGCACCGGCTCGCCGAGTGGGCCCTCCACGAGCTTGGCCAGCGCGTCGAGGAAGACGTCCCGCTCACGCGCGGGGAGCGTCTCGAGGATCTCCTCGTGGACGCGCGCGACGACGTCGTTGGCCTCGAGCACGCGCCGCTGGCCCGTCTTCGTCACGGCGATGATGCGCGCCCGGCGATCGGTCTTCGACGGCCGGCGCTCGGCGAGGCCCTGCGCCTCGAGCTCGTCGACGGTGACGACCATCGTCGTCTTGTCGAGGCCGACGATGCGCGCGAGCTCGATCTGCGTGTACTCCCCGCCGAGGGCGGTCACCAGCACCTGATGGTGGCGCGGCGGGAGCCCGAGCTCCTCGAGCGCGGCGGTCATCTTCGTCGCGAGCACGTGGTTCGCGCGAGACAGCAGCCAGCAGAGGCTCTGGTTGAGCGGCTGCGACGCGACATGACCCATGCGAAGGATCTTAGCGGACGGTTGTCCGGCTTCAGACGATCTGGTACAGGACGATTCGACGACGACTTCTGAAACGCTTCTTCGAAGCGACGTTCACCTCGTCGAGGAGTAGTCGTAGAACCCCCGACCCACCTTGCGGCCCAACAGCCCCGCCTCCACCATCCGGTGCAGCACGGGCGGGGCGACCGCCGCCGGATCGCGGAACTCCTCGTAGAGGCTCGCGCACACGGCCAGCACCGTGTCGAGGCCGATCAGGTCGGCCAGCGCCAGCGGCCCCATCGGGTGCGCGCAGCCGAGCACCATCCCCGTGTCGATGTCATCGCGCGACGCGAAGCCGGACTCGTACATCTTCACCGCCGACACGATGTACGGGATCAGCAGCGCGTTGACGATGAAACCCGCGCGGTCCTGGGACTCGATCGGCTCCTTGCCGAGCACGTCGCGGGCGAACTGGCGCGCGTCGTCGAGCACGGCCTCGGCGCTCATGATCGAGCGTACGACCTCCACGAGCTTGAGCACCGGCACCGGGTTGAAGAAGTGCAGCCCGAGGACGCGCTCGGGCCGGCTCGTGCCGGCGGCGAGCTTCATGATCGGCACCGACGACGTGTTCGAGGCGAGCCAGCGCGCGTCGGGCAGGATCTCGTCGAGGCGGACGAAGACCCCGCGCTTGGCGGTCTCGTTCTCGGGGATCGCCTCGATCGCGGCGTCCGAGCCTTCGAGGTCCTCCAGGCTGTCGGTCACGGCAAGACGCTCGAGCGCGCCGTCGCGGTCGGCCTGCTCGAGCTTGCCGCGCCGGACCGCGCGCTCCAGCGAGCGCTCGATGCTCCGGCGCGTCGTCTCAGCCCGCTCGGGCGTGGCCTCCACGACCGTCACGTCGACGCCGGCACGGGCGCTCACCTCCGCGATGCCGGATCCCATGAGCCCGCCGCCGACCACGCCTAGTCGCATTCCTCTGATCTCCTCCTCGGTTGTCCGAGCAGGGCGACGCTACCGGTCGGCGGCGCCGTTCCGGCCGCGAAACCCCCCGGTCGGCGGGTGGCGGGGCGTATCCTGCGGCACGCAGGCCGAGCAGCCGCGGGGGCGCTCCGGCGCCCTCGAGGAAAGTCCGGACACCACAGGGCAAGGTGGTCGGTAACGCCGACCCGGGGAAACCCGCGGGAAAGTGCCACAGAAATGACACCGCCTGACCGCGTTCGCGCGGTCCGGTAAGGGTGAAATGGTGCGGTAAGAGCGCACCGGCGCCGCGGTGACGCGGCGGCCAGGCAAACCCCACCTGGTGCAAGGCCGAGCAGGACCGCTCGAAGGTCGCCCGCCAAGGTCCAGGTAGGCCGCTCAGATGGATGGCTGCTCTCGACAGGATCCGGCTTACAGGCCTGCTACGGAAAAGCCCCGCTCCGGCGGGGCTTTTCTATGCCGTGATGAAGCGCCCCGCTCATGGCGGGGCGCTTCCTCCTTCTGCGTCCGGGACGTGCGCCGGGGCCTACGCGGCCGCCGGAGGGCTGTCGTCGGGCTCCGCAGCGTCGGCATCCTCGTCCTCGGCGAGCAGGCGGTAGATCGCCTTGCGCGCGTCGGCCAGGATCTGCCGGGTCTGCGCGACCTGCGCGTCCGTCCCGGCGGTGCCGACCTGCATCACGGCCGCGCGGAGCTGCCACAGCTGCCCGCGCAGCTCGAGTCGCTCCTCGCCGACCTGCTGGCCGGCGTCCGCCCAGGGCTCGCCCAGGCGCTCGCGGTTCTCCGTGACGTACGTGCGGCCCTCGTCGGTGAGCGCGTACTGCTTGCGCCCGTCGGCCTCCTCGGCCTTGACGAGACCCTCGTCCTCGAGCTGGGCGAGCGCCGGGTACACCGAGCCGGGGCTCGGTCGCCAGGCGCCGCCGGAGCGCTGCTCGATCTCCTGCATGAGCCCGTAGCCGTTGAGCGGCTGCTCCTCGAGCAGGAGCAGGGTGGCGGCCCGGACGTCGCCGCGGCGCATGCGCCACCGCCTGCCGGGTCCGCCGAAGCCGCCGCCCGGTCCGCCGAAGGGCGGGCCGCCGTGGCGGTGGTGACGCCCCGGTCCGCGGCCGGTCATGGCGCGGATCCCGAAGGCGCGGCTGGGATCGTCGAAGAAGTGGAGGCCTCGGAGGCCCCCAAATGGGAGTGCGTATGCACTGGTCATATTGACCTCCAGTGATTGCTTACGACTGGTAACGATATATCTAGATATACCCGTTGTCAAGCGAACCACGACCGTTGCCTTCGACCGGCCTGCATGCGAACATCTGTTCGACGTGATCATCTGCCTCCAGATCCCGCGCTTCGCGCTCACGGTCGCTGCCGGCGGGCGCGACGGCCAGCTCGCCGGGCCGCTCGCGCTGGCGCCCGAGGCGGGGCGCGAGCCAGTGGTGGGGGAGGCGTCCGCCGTCGCCGAGGCGCACGGCGTGCGCGCCGGCATGCGGCTCGGGGAGGCGCTCGCGCGCTGCCCGGGGCTGCGCCTCGTGCCGCCCGATCCGGCCGGCGTCGGCGACGCGCACGACAAGCTGCTCACCGCGCTGGAGGCGATCGGGGCGGGGGTCGAGGGTGGCCGGCCCGGGCTCGCGTTCTTCGACGCGCACGCCCTGCGCCACGTCCACGGGGACCTCGCCGCCGTCGTGGCCGCCGCGCGCAAGGCGGCCGGGCGCCCCGCGCGGGTCGGCGCCGCGCCGACCCGCTTCGCCGCTCTCGCCGCCGCATCGCGCGCGCGGGCGCGTCGAGCCGAGGTGGTGGAGCCGCGCGCGGTCCGCCGCTTCCTCGCGCCGCTGGGCGTCGAGCTGCTGCAGACCTTCGCCGAGGGCCGGGGGGACCATGCGGACGCCGCGCTGTCCGCGCTGCCCGTCCCGCTCTCGCGGCTCGGCGTCGCCACGCTCGGCGAGCTCGCAAAGCTCCCGCGTGCCGCCGTCGCCGACCGGTTCGGCATCGCCGGCCTGCGCGCTCGCGACCTCGCCGCCGGCCGGGACGAGGCGCTGCGTCCGCGCGTCCCCGTCGAGCGCCTCGAGGAGTCGCTCGAGCTGCCGGAGTCGGCCTCGGGCCCGCAGCTCGAGCAGGCGCTCGTCCTGCTGATCGACCGCCTGCTCGCCCGTCGCGAGCGCCGCGGCCGCGCGCTGCGCTCGGTGGTCGTCTCCGCCGTGCTCGTCGAAGGCGGGACGTGGCGGGAGCGGATGACGTTCCGCGAGCCGCTGGCGGACCCGCGCCGGATGCGGCTCGTGCTCGTCAACAAGCTCGCCGGCCTGCCCGCCCCGGCCGAGGTCCTGCGCCTGCGCGCCGAGGGCTTCGGCCCGCCCGCGGGCGCGCAGGGCGCGATGCTCACCGAGCCGGCGACCGCCCGGTCCGCCCGCCTGCGCGAGGCGATCCGTCAGACCCGCGCCGCGGCCGGCCCCGACGCGGCGCTGCGCGTGCTCGAGGTGGACCCGGACTCGCGCGTGCCCGAGCGGCGGCTCGTACTCGCGCCGTGGGAGTGATCGTGGCCGGGCCCAAGCGCCTCAATGCCCCAAGGCCCGTGCGCGTGCGCGCCGATCGCCGCGGCCGGCCGCTGTCCGTGCACGGGCGGCTCGTGGACGCGGTGCGCGAGTCGTGGCTGGTCGAGGACCGCTGGTGGACCGAAGAGCCGGTGCGCCGCCGCTACTGGGAGATCGTCACCCGCGACGGGCGCAGCCTGGTCGTCTTCCGCGACCTCGTGGGCGGGGAGTGGTTCCTCCAGCGCGCCTAGAAGGTCACGCCGAACCGGGCCGTGGACGCCTTCGGGAAGGAGAACTTCACCGCGCAGATGATCTGCAGCTTGGCGCCGAGCTTCGTCTTGCGCTTGACGGTGCAGGTGATCTTGGCCGGGTTGCCGGCCGCGCCGCGCGCGCCCGTCGCCCCGGTCAGCCCGGTCAGCCCGGTGGCGCCGGCGGCGCCCGGCGTGCCGGTGCCGCCCTTCGCGCCCGTGGCGCCCGTCGGGCCCGGGAGCCCCTGCGGACCGGTGGCGCCCGTGGCGCCTGACGGGCCTGGGAGCCCCTGTGGACCGGTCGGACCGATGTCGCCGGCGGCGCCTGACGGACCAGTCGTGCCCGTTGCTCCGTCAGGACCCTGCGGCCCTGTCGCGCCGGTGGCCCCTGTCGCACCGGTGGCCCCTGTCGCACCGGCGGCACCTGTCGCACCGGCGGCACCTTTCGCACCGGTGGCCCCAGTCGCGCCGGTGGCACCGGCCGGGCCTTGCGGGCCCGTCGGCCCCGTCGGCCCTGTCGGCCCCGGGGGAAGCGGGACCCCCGTCCCGGCCACCGTCGTCAACTGGGCCTCGCCGGCGTTGCTCGACGCGATCTGCACGGTTGCGCTGCGCGCGCTCTCCGCCGAGGGGGCGAAGCGCACGGCGAAGGTGCACGAGTCGCCTGAGATGAGCGCTCGTCCCGAGCACGAGTCCGCCACGATCAGGAAATCCTCCGCGGCTGCGCCCGTGGTGTACACGCGCGGCGTGCCATCGGCTTCGGCCGTGTAGGTCAGGGTCTTCGGCGCGCCGATCGTCCCCACGGCCTGGTCGCCGAAGTCGGCCGGGGGGTCTGGGACGAGCGTCGCCGCCTGGGCGGCGGCGGGGGTCCCCAGGACGACGACGAGTCCGATGCCGATGAGGCGCGAGAAGGAGGGCATACGTGAAGGGAACGGCCGCCGACGCCCGGTTTGTACGCTTCCGGTCATGGGGGAGACGTCCTTGCGGGAACTGCTGGGCGTCAAGCCCGGTCCGGTCGACCTGCGCACGATCGACACGCGGGCCACACCGGGAGATCCCGGGGGCAAGGAGAAGGCCACCGCCGCGCGCGAGCAGACCGGTCGCGCGCTGGCGGATCTGCAGGAGCAGATGTTCGCGATGGCCGCGGTCGAGGACTCCCCGAAGCGCCTGCTGCTCGTCCTCCAGGGGATGGACGCCTCCGGCAAGGACGGTGCGATCAAGCGCGGGCTCGGCGGCATGAACCCGAAGTGGATGCACGTCAAGGGCTTCGAGGCGCCGACCGAGGAGGAGGCGCGCCACCACTTCCTGTGGCGCATCCGCCGCGAGGTCCCCGCGCCCGGCATCGTCGGCGTCTTCGACCGCTCCCACTACGAGGACGTGCTCGTGGTGCGCGTGTACTCGCTGGTGCCCGAGGACGTCTGGCAACCGCGCTTCGAGGAGATCAACGCCTTTGAGCGCGAGCTCGCCGACGACGGCGTGGCGATCGTGAAGGTCTTCCTGCACATCTCGCGCGACTACCAGCTCGAGCGCCAGATCCGGCGGCTGGAGCGCGTCGACAAGCGCTGGAAGTTCAACGAGGCCGACATCGACGACCGCGAGCACTGGGACGAGTTCCGGACCGCCTACGAAGAGGTCTTCGAGCGCTGCAACACGCCGTGGGCGCCGTGGTACATCGTGCCCGCGGACCGCAAATGGTACCGGATGTGGGCGGTCTCGCAGCTCGTGAAGGAGACGCTCGAGGGGATGCGGCTGCACTCGCCAGAGCGGCGCGAGCTCGACATCCCGCGCCTGCTCGAGCGGCTGCGCGACAGCTGACCCGGCGTGCGGGCATGCCATCCGGCGGCCATGGGAACATGTGTTCGGTCGCATGTACGTCGAGCTGCACTGCCATTCCGCCTACTCGTTCCTCGACGGCGCCTCGCTGCCCGAGGAGCTGGTGGCCGCCGCCGCCAAGCTCGGCTACGGCGCGCTGGCCCTGACCGACCACAACGGGGTCTACGGGTCGATGGAGCACGCGCAGGCGGCGAAGGCGCTCGGCCTGCGGGCGATCCACGGGGCGGAGCTCGACGTCACGGACAGCGCCTCCGACCGCTCGCGCCACATCACCGTGCTGGTGGAGAGCCGCCGCGGCTGGCGCAACCTCTGCCACCTGCTCACGCGGGCGCACGCGCACACCCGCCCGGACGCGAGCCGGCGGATCCTGCTGCCGCCGTCGGTCCCGCTGGAGGCGGTGCTGGAGCACAGCGCCGGCCTGGTCTGCCTCAGCGGCTGCGCGCGCCAGGGCGTGCGGGACGAGCCGACGATGCGCCGGCTGCTGCACGCCTTCGGGCCGGACCGCTTCCGGGTCGAGCTGCAGCGGCCGTTCGCCCGCCACGACCGCGCGCTCAACCGCGGTCTGGCTGCGCTGGCGCGGCGGCTCGGGGTCCCGACCGTGGCGACGGGCAACGTCCACGCGCACGCGCGCGAGCGGGCGGCGCTGCAGGACGCGTTCGTCGCCATCCGCTCGCATGCGACGCTGGACGCGTCGGAGCCCGTGCGCCGCGGCAACCACTCGCACGTGCTCGCCTCGCCGCGGGCGATGGCCGCGCGCTTCACCGACCACCCGGACGCGGTGCGGGAGACGCTGCGCCTCGCGGAGCGGCTGACGTTCGATCTGACGAGCGACCTCGGCTATCGCTACCCGGGGTCCGACGACGAGGCGGCGGATCGCGACCTCGCCGAGCTGTGCTGGTCGAAGTTCGAGACGCGCTACCCGCCCGGCCACCGGGTGCGGGAGGCGGCCCGCACGCGGCTGGACGAGGAGCTGCACGTGATCCGCGCGCTCGGCCTGTCGGGCTTCTTCATCCTGCACCGCGACCTGCTCGAGCTCGCGCGCGAGGTGGCGGTGGAGGTGCGCGGGCCGGACTCCGCCCGGGCGCTGCTGCCGCCCGGCCGCGGCCGGGGGTCCTCGGTGTCCTCGATCGTCTGCTACCTCACCGGCCTGTCGCACATCGACCCGGTGGAGAACGAGCTGTTCCTCGGCCGGTTCCTCAACGAGGAGCTGACCGCGCTGCCGGACATCGACCTCGACTTCCCGCGCGACATCCGCGAGAAGCTGATCCCGCGCGTGCACGACCGCTACGGGCGCGACCGCTCGGCGCTCGTCGCCGCGTTTCCCACCTACAAGTCGCGCGGGGCGATCCGCGAGATCGGCAAGGCGCTCGGGCTGCCGCCGGGGGAGATCGAGCGGGTGGCGCGGGTGGCGGAGCCGTGGGCGCAGTCCGTCGAGGAGGACATCGACGTCGCGCTCGGCGCCGCCGCCGAGGCCGCGGAGGGGACCCACACCGCGCGCGCCGCCGCGTCGGCCGCCTCGCGCGCGGGCGCGACGCGGGACATGAGCCCGCCCAGCGCGCTCGGCGCGATGGCGTCAGCCTCGCCCGGCGTGGGGACGGATGGGTTCACGACGGGCCGCGCGGCCGCGACCGGCCGTGGCGCCGCCTCGAAGGCGGCGGCCGCCGTCGCCGCGCTGGATGACCGGGGGCCGTCGCCTCCCGGCCCGCCGCCGTGGACCTCCGCCGCGGGCGAGGCCGCGCGCGCGTCGATGGGCGTCGCCCGCGACCGCTACGGCGGCCCGGATGCCGCGCTCGGTCCCGTGCTCGGCGAGCCGGCGCCGACCGCCTCGGGCGGCTTCCACGACGCCTTCGGCGACACGCGCTCGCGCGAGGCCCGCCGCGCCCGTTCGGCGCACAACCACGGGGACCGGCCGTTCCTGCGCGATGACGGCCGCCCGGACTGGGAGCCGCCGCGCGCGCCGGCGGTCGCCGCGCCGGACGCCGCCGCACCGGAAGCGGTGGGCGCGCTGCGCGGCCGCTGGGGCTGGCTGGCGGCGCTGGCCGAGGAGGCCTACGGGCTGCCGCGCCACCTCTCCCAGCACCCCGGCGGCATGATCGTCTCCACCCATCCGCTGGTCGACTGCGTGCCGCTCGTCCCCGCCGCCATGGAGGGCCGGCAGATGTGCCACTGGGACAAGGACTCCTGCGCGGACGCCGGCTTCCTGAAGATCGACCTGCTCGGGCTCGGGATGCTCTCGGCGGTCGAGCGCTGCGTGGAGGAGATCGCCCGCACGCGGCGCGAGCGGATCGACCTCTCGCGCATCCCCTTCGACGACAAGCCGACCTATGACGCCATCCAGGCCGCGGACACGATGGGCGTCTTCCAGATCGAGAGCCGCGCGCAGATGCAGTCGCTGCTGCGCACGAAGCCCGAGACGCTGGACGACCTCACGATCCAGGTGGCGATCGTGCGCCCGGGCCCGATCGTCGGCGGCGCCGTCAACCCGTACATCGAGCGCAAGCAGATCCTGCGCCGCGATCCCGACTACCAGGTCCCGTACGACCATCCCTCGCTGGAGCCCGTGCTCCGGGACACGCTCGGGACGATCATCTTCCAGGATCAGGTGCTCGAGGTCGCGATGGCCTTCGCCGGCTTCTCGCCCGGGGAGGCGGAGGGCCTGCGGCGTGCCATGAGCCGCAAGCGCTCGGCCGCCGCGATCGAGGCCTACCACGAGCGCTTCGTCGAGGGCGCGGCCCGCACCAACGGCGCCGACCGCGAGACCGCGGAGCGCGTGTTCACCATGATCGCCGGCTTCTCGGGCTTCGGCTTCCCCAAGGCCCACGGCGCCGCCTTCGGGCTGCTCGCCTACCAGTCGACCTGGCTGCGCGTGCACTACAAGCCGGAGTTCCTGTGCGCGCTGCTCAACGAGCAGCCGATGGGCTTCTACCCGTCGGACACGCTGGTGCACGAGGCGCAGCGGACCGGCATCGAGGTGCTCGCGCCCGACGTCAACCACTCCGGGGTGCTCTGCCACGTCGAGGCGGCGCCGGGTCCGGATGCCGCGCCGGCTCGGGTGCGGATCGGGCTCGGCTACCTCAACGGCGC
>JAXDHL010000622.1:0-2799 GCA_034664525.1 Solirubrobacteraceae bacterium | reverse complement strand
GCGTCGCGCGCCTCGCCGATGATCAGCGGGACGATCTGCGTCGTCGAGCCGGCGACCTCGAAGCCCTCGCGGGCCAGCTCGTCGCGCAGCACGCCGGCGTTGGCCTGCAGCTTCTCGACCCGACGGGGCTGCTCCTCCAGCAGCTCGAGCGCCGCCATCGCCGCGGCGATCGCCATCGGCGGCAGCCCGGTGGAGAAGATCAGCGAGCGGGCGGAGTTGACCAGGTAGGAGGCGGTCACGTGCTCGCAGCAGACGAACGCGCCGTAGGAGCCCAGCGCCTTGCCGAGCGTGCCGACGACGATGTCGATCTCGTCCTCGAGCCCGGCCTCGGCGACCGACCCGCGCCCGTCGGGGCCGAGGCAGCCGGTCCCGTGCGCGTCGTCGACCATCACGCGCACGCGGTGGTCGCGCGCGAGCTCGACGATCTCCTCGAGCGGCGCGACGTCGCCGTCCATCGAGAACACGCCGTCGGTCACGATCAGCGCGCCGCGCCGCTCGGACTGGCGCAGCCCCCAGGCGAGGTGCTCCATGTCGGCGTGGCGGTAGACGAACGTCTCGGCCCCGGCGAGCCGGCAGCCGTCGATGATCGACGCGTGGTTGAGCTCGTCGGAGAACACGACCTCGCCGCGGCGGGCGATCGCCGGGATGACGCCGAGGTTGGCCAGGTAGCCGGAGCCGAACAGCAGCGTCGTCTCGCAGCCCTTGAACTCGGCCAGGCGCTCCTCGAGGCGCCGGTGCAGCGTCATGTTGCCCGACACCAGGCGCGAGCTGCCGGTGCCGACGCCCCAGCGCATCGCGGCGTCGGCCGCCGCCTCGCGCAAGCGCGGGTGGTCGGCCAGCCCGAGGTAGTTGTTCGAGCACAGCAGGAGGACCGGCTTGCCGTCGAGGACGACCCGCGGGCCCTGGGGTCCCGAGATCATCCGCATCCGACGGTGGAGGCCGAGCTCCTTGAGCTCGTCCAGGCGCTCCTGGAGGTCGTTCATGGGCCGAGATTACGGCTGCTGCCGGACGCGCTCACGATCATGCCGCAGCTTGCGGAAGTCCGCGGTTCGGCGCGCCGTCGGGACGGGGCGGGACCACGCCCTTCTTGGCGAACCGCAGTTGGCTCGAGGGGTCCCAGAGCTGGATGTCCAGCGTGGCGCCGACGTCGGCGGTGGCCACGTACTCCTCGACCACGTCCGGGGTCTCCCCGTCGAGCCAGCCCGACCGGTTGTCCGGCCGCGGATTGGCGCCGTTGTCGGCCTGGCGCGCGACGTTCAGGCCGAGCGACCCGAACAGCGCCCGGTCGTCCTCCGGGGTCGAGCCGAGCGTGGTCAGGAAGTTGCCCATCATCACGCCGTTCAGGCCGGCCTTGACCGCCAGCGCCTGCAGGTCGCCGAGGTTCTCGACACGCCCGCCGCACAGCCGGAACAGCGCCGACGGCAGCACGAGGCGGAAGATCGCGACCCACTTGACGACCTCCCACGGGTCCATGTAGTCGCGGTCGCCGAACTTCGTCCCCGGGCGTGGGTTGAGCAGGTTGATCGGCACCGACGTCGGGTCGATCTTCGCGAGCTCGAACGCCATCTCGACGCGCTGCTCCTCGGTCTCGCCGAGGTTCAGGATGCCGCCGACGCACGTCTCGAGGCCGGCCTCCTCGACCGCCTGGATGGTGCGCAGGCGGCCCTCGTAGCGGACCGTCGAGGAGACCTCGGGGTAGTAGGACTCGGCCGTCTCCACGTTGTGGTGGACGCGCTGGATGCCGGCGTCCTTGAGCGCCTTCGCGCGCCCGACGCTCATGTGCCCGACCGACGCGCAGCGCTTGAGGTTCGTGTGCTCGGCGACCAGCCGGGCGCCGTCGAGCACCTTCTCGAAGTCGCGCTTGGAGAGCCCCTGGCCCTGGGTGACCATGCAGAAGCGGTGGGCGCCGGCCGCCTCGGCCGCGCGCGCGTGCTCGAGGATCTGCTCGGGCTCCATCATCGCGTGCATCGGCGTCTCGGCCTCCGCGTACTTCGACTGCGCGCAGAACCCGCAGTCCTCGGCGCAGCCGCCTGACTTGGCGTTGACCAGCGAGCAGAGGTCGGTCGAGTCGCCGAACCGCTCCTGGCGGGCCTGCCAGGCGCGCTCGACCAGCGCCTCGATCTCGGCGTGGTCGGTGATGCGGCCCAGCTGGCGGGCCTCCTCCGGGGTGATCAGCGGCGGCATGAGGCGGCGAACGCTACCCCGTGCTCCCGATGGCCGCGTGCTCCCGCGGAGGAGGTCCACCCGTTCGTCGGGTTACGGGGCGGCCGGCGGGGCGGGCGCGTCGTCGTCGGCGCCGTCGGTCGAGCGCTTGTGGAGCTTGCGCGCGGCGAACGGCGGGACGGCGTCGGAGGCGATCTTCGCCTGCACCTGCACAGCGTCGCCGGCGACGACGACCGGCGCGTGCTTCACGCCCGAGACGTCGAAGGCGACGTCGGTGCCCTTGTAGGCGCGGCCCCAATGGTTGGCCTTGTCGACGTGCACGGTGACGGTGGTCCCGTCGACGGAGACGACGGTCCCCGTGAAGACGGCGTTCTTCGGCTTCTTGGCGTGGGCCTTGCCCTTGGCGGCGTGCTCGGTCGTGGCTTTCGGACCAGCGGTGGCGGGCTTGGCGGCGACGGCGGTGGCGGGCACGCCCAGCGCCGCGACGGCGGCCAGGACGGCGAGTGGCTTGATCCTCATGCTCGCCTCAACGCGCGCAGGGCGCCGGGCGTTGGCCACTCGACCAACGTCCGACGCCCGGCGGGGCGCGCTCAAGTCATCGCGACTTGCGCGTCGTCACGACGCCCGCCGCGCCGC
>JAXDHL010000621.1:0-3610 GCA_034664525.1 Solirubrobacteraceae bacterium | reverse complement strand
CGGCCCTCGCCGTCGGTCAGCCGGCCGTCGTCCATGACCTGCAGCAGCACGTTCCAGACCTCCGGGTGGGCCTTCTCGACCTCGTCGAGCAGCACGACCGAGTACGGCCGCCGCCGTACGGGCTCGGTCAGCTGGCCGCCGTCGCCGTAACCGACGTAGCCGGGCGGCGAGCCGATCAGCCGCGCGACCGTGTGCGGCTCGCGGTACTCGCTCATGTCGATCCGGACGAGCGCGCCTTCGGTGGCGAACAACCGCTCCGCCAGCGCCTTCACCAGCTCGGTCTTGCCGACCCCGGTGGGGCCGAGGAACAGGAACGTGCCCAGCGGGCGGTCGCCCTCGGACAGCCCGACGCGGGCGCGCCGGACGGTGTCGGCGACGACCCCGACCGCCTCGTCCTGCCCGATCACGCGCTCGTGCAGGTCGCGCTCGAGGTCCTGCAGCCGCTCGAGCTCCGCGGCGACGAGCTCCCCGACCGGGATGCCGGTGCGGGACGCCACGATCGCCGCGACTTCGGCCTCACCGACGCGCGGCGTGCCGGCCTCGGCCGCGCCGAGCCCGGACAGCCGCTCCTCGAGGCCTTCGATGCGCGTCTTCAGCTCGGCCGCGTCCTCGTAGGCCTCGGCGTCCACCGCGGCCTGCTTGTACGCGACGAGCTTGGCGAGCTCCGCGCGCAGGAGGGTGCCCTCGTCGCGGCCGCCGTTGCGCAGGCGCACCCGCGCCGCGGCCTGGTCGATCAGGTCGATCGCCTTGTCGGGCAGGCGCTGCTCGGTGATGTAGCGGTCGCTCAGCCGGGCGGCCGCGTCGAGCGCCTCGTCGCCGATCGTCACGCCGTGGTGCTCCGCGTAGGCGGAGACGAGGCCGTGCAGGATCTCGACGGTCTGCTCGACCGTCGGCTCCTCGACCAGCACCGACGAGAAGCGGCGGGCCAGGGCGGCGTCGCGCTCGATCGCGCGATACTCGGCCAGCGTGGTGGCGCCGACCAGGCGCAGCTCACCTCGGGCGAGCAGCGGCTTGAGCATGTTGGCGGCGTCGATGGCGCCCTCGGCATTGCCCGCCCCGAGCACCGTGTGGAGCTCGTCGACGAACAGGATCACGCGGTTGTCGGGGTCCGAGGCCTCCTCGAGGGCGGACTTGAACCGCTTCTCGAACTGCCCGCGCAGCTGGGCGCCCGCCAGCATGCCGGAGAGGTCGAGCGTGACGACCCGCGTGCCGCGCAGGGCCTCGGGCGCGTCGCCCGCGGCCAGCCGCAGAGCCAGGCCCTCGGCGATCGCGGTCTTGCCCACGCCGGCCTCGCCGATCAGCACGGCGTTGTTCTTGCGGCGGCGGGAGAGGATCTCGACGGTCTGCTCGATCTCGACGGCACGGCCGATCACCGGGTCGATCCGCCCGGCGGCGGCGTCGGCGGTGAGGTCGCGTCCGAACCCGTCGAGGGCAGGCGTCTTGGACTTCGGGGTGGCCGGGGCCTGGCGGGGATCCTGGCTCATGCCGACCAGGCGCTGGGCACAGGGTTCGCAGAAGGCTTCGCGCGTGGCGCCGTCGGCCGAGACCACCTGCACGGTGGCGGGCCGGCGACCGCAGGCGGCGCACAGCACATCGGTGGGATTCAAAGGCAAAATTGCTCGCGTTTCAGTCAGAAGATCTAAGTGTTCTGCACTGAGATTAGAAGGTTGCGCGAGCAACCTGTTCGGCGGGTCCACTGGGGGACCCGCCGAACGACCCTCCCCGTCCCTGGCTGCTAACGACCCGAGAAGAAGAGCACCAGCGCCACGATCGCCAACGCGAAGAGGATCGGGTGGACGATGACACCGCCGGCAATGGCGATGATCAGCAGGATGATGGCCAGGATGAGCAGCATGGCGCGGAGCTACCCGGAGGTGTCCGTCCGCAACTCATATGAACGTCCATCTGGATCAGGGTGCGACGCGCCGCACCTCGACCTCCCCGCCGGCCGAGGCGGTACGGGCCTCGAAGCGCGGCTGGGGGTAGGGCGCCGGGCCACGCCGGACCGAGCCGTCCTCGAGCGAGAAGACCGACCCGTGGAGCGGGCACGTCACGGCGCCGTCGGCGACCTCGCCGTCGGCGAGCGACCCCGCGCGGTGCGTGCACCGGTTGTGCAGCGCGCGCAGCACGCCGCCGTGGCGCACCACGAGCACGGGCACCCCGGCGACGTCCGCGCAGCGGGGCCGTCCATCGTCGAGCTCGGGCTCGCGGATGCCGGTGCCCGTCCAGTCCTCGGGTCCGGGGTCGAAGACCGTCGTGTCCACGCCGACCCCCTGCGCGTAGGACAGGTGGCCGCCGATCCAGCCGCCGGCGCCCAGCAGCGAGGCGCCGGCCAGCCCGAGCAGCTTCCCGCGCCCGCGCGCGCCGCGCCTGCGGGCCGCCAGCGACGCCGCCATCAGCCCGACGGCGGTGCCGTTGAGCGCAGCGTGCACCAGGCCGGTCCGGCGCACGCCGTCGTTGGCGGGCTCCGTGTCCGCCCAGTCGTTCCAGCCGGTGGCGAACGTCGCCGGCGCCGCGGCCAGGCCGATCGCGATCAGCCGGTCGGCGGCGTCGCGCGCGCCCGCGCCGCCGAGGAAGTCGAGCAGCAGCGCGCTCGTGAACGTCCCGATCGGCAGGTCGGTGAGCAGCGGGTGCAGGGCGTGGCCCAGCCACGTCCCGGAGAGCGCATCCTTGACCGGCCCGCGGGGGACCGCGTCGCGCACCGCCTTGCCGATGACCCCGGCGGGCGGGTCGAGGGCTTGCATCGACTCGAGGCGGTCGGCGACCGTTGTGGGCAGCGGGCTGGACATGAGACGTCGGTACCCCGGCTGGCCTGCGAGCATCCCGCCCGCGATGCGGATCGGTGTCCAACTGCCCGAGGTCGAGCGCGACGTGCGCTGGCCGGAGCTGCGCGCGATGGCCGTGGCCGCCGAGCGGGCCGGATTCGACTCCGTGTGGCTCGGCGACCACCTCCTCTACCGCGGTGACGGCCGGCCCGAGCGCGGGCCGTGGGAGGCGTGGACGTCGCTGGCGGCGCTGGCCGCGGCGACGGAGCGGGTGACGCTCGGCCCGCTCGTCGCCTGCCTCGCGTTCCACCCGCCGGCGGTGCTGGCCAAGATGGCCGCCACGATCGACGAGGTGAGCGGCGGGCGTTTCGTGCTCGGGGTCGGGGCGGGCTGGAACGCGGTCGAGTTCGCGGCCTTCGGACTCCCGTTCGACCGGCCGGTCTCGCGCTTCGCGGAGGCGTTCGCCGTCGTGCGCGGCCTGCTGGCGGGCGAGCGCGTGACGCTCGACGGCGCCTACGTGCGCGCCGACGATGCCGTCCTGCTGCCGCCGCCGGCCCGCCGCGTCCCGCTGATGGTCGGCTCCAACGGCCCGCGCATGCTCTCGCTCACCGTCCCCCACGTCGACGCCTGGAACACCTGGTGGGACGACTACGGCAACGACGCCGAGGGCTTCGCGGCGCTGAACGACCGCATCAGCGCCGCCTGCCGCGACGCCGGGCGCGACCCGGCGACGCTCGCGCGCTCCGCGTGCGTGCTCGTCGCGATCGGCGGCGGCGCCGGCGAGCGCCCGGCGGCGGGCGCGGTGCCGGCCGCCGCGCTCCCCGCGCACCTGCGCGAGCTCGCGG
>JAXDHL010000620.1:0-6159 GCA_034664525.1 Solirubrobacteraceae bacterium | reverse complement strand
GGCACGGTGCGCTCCGAGCTGGCCTTCCCGCTCGAGAACTTCGGCCTCGGGGCGGCCGCCGTCGCCCGCGGGGTGGAGGAGGCGGCGCTCGCGCTCGGGATCGCCGGCCTGCTCGACCGTCCCACCTCCGAGCTCTCCGGCGGCGAGCTGCAGCGGGTGGCGCTCGGCGCCGCGCTGGCGACCCGGCCGGCGCTCGTCCTGCTCGACGAGCCGACCTCGCAGCTCGACCCCGTGGCCGGCGACGAACTGCTCGGCGTGCTGCGCCGGCTCAACGAGGAGTGGGGGACGGCGGTGCTGCTGGCCGAGCACCGGCTGGAGCGCTGCCTGAGCGCCGCCGACCGCGTCGTGGCGATGCGCGACGGGCGGGTCGTCTGCGACGCCGCTCCGCGCGCGTTCCTGGCCTGGGCCGCCCGCGAGGCGCCCGACCTGCAGACCCCGGGCGCCCGCCTGTTCTCGCTCGCCGGCCTGACGCCGCCGCCGGTGGCGGTCAAGGACGCGCGCGCCGCGCTGCGCGAACGCGGCCTGGCACCCGAGCACCGCGACGCCGACGCCGAGCCGGGTGCCGAGCCCCGGCGGCGCGCCTCGCGCGGACAGCGCCGCGTCGCCGCGCTCGACGTCGACCGGGTGTGGCTCGAGCCGCGCGACGCCGCGCCCCGCCTCCGCGGCGCGTCGGTCGCGGTCGCCGCGGGCGAGGTCGTCGCCCTGATGGGCCGCAACGGCGCCGGCAAGTCGACGCTGCTGCGGATCGCCGCCGGTCTTGACGCGCCCACGCGCGGGCGCGTGCGCGCGAGCGGCCGCGTGGCGCTGCTGCTGCAGACGCCTGGCGACTACTTCGTCCACGATCGCGTCGGCGACGAGCTGGACGCGGACGCGCTGGCGGCCGCCGGGCTCGCGGCGCTGGCCGCGCGCCATCCACGCGACCTGTCGGGCGGCGAGCGCCAGCGGCTCGCGCTCGCGGCCGTCATCGGCGCCGAGGCGCCCGCGGTGCTGCTGCTCGACGAGCCGACCCGGGGGATGGACCACGCCCGCTAGTCGGCGCTCGCCGCCGAGCTGCGCGCGCTGTCCGCTCGCGGGACGGCGATCGTGCTCGCCACCCACGACGCCGAGCTGGCCGTCGCCGTGGCGTCGCGCACGGTGCTGCTCGGCAAGGGCGACGTGGTGGCGGACGCGCCGACCGCCGACGTGCTCGGCGGCGGCTGGTACTTCGCGACCCAGACCGCGCGGATCCTCGGCGGCGCCGCGCTCGATCCCGAGACCGGCGCGGCGCTGCTGCGCGCCCCGGTGGAGGCGACGGCATGAGCTGGGCGCTCGCGGCGACGCTGCTGCTCGGGCTCGCGCTCGCGGCCGGGTTCGCCTGGTGGGAGCGCAGCCACCCGCCGTCGCGCCTGCTCGCGCTGGTGGCCACGCTGGCGGCGCTGGCCGCGCTCGGCCGCGTCGCCTTCGCGCCGCTGCCGAACGTCAAGCCGACGACCGACATCGTCCTGTTCGCCGGCTTCGCGCTCGGCGCGGCGCCCGGCTTCATGGTCGGCGCGATCGCCGCGCTGGCCTCGAACCTGTTCTTCGGGCAGGGACCGTGGACGCCGTGGCAGATGGCCGCGTGGGGCGCCGTCGGCCTGTTCGGCGCCGTGCTGGCGGTGCTCTGGCGCGGGCGCACGCCCGGCCGCGTGCCGCTCGCGCTCGCCTGCGGGGTCGCCGGCTACGGCTTCGGGACGGTGATGAACGTCTCGCTGTGGGTGACCTACGGCGGCGACCACACGCTCGCCAAGCTGCTCGCCTACCAGGGCACGAGCCTGCCGTTCGACCTCGCCCACGTGGCCGGCAACGTGCTCTTCTGCCTCGCGTTCGGGCCGGCGCTGATCGCCGCGCTGGCGCGCTTCCGGGCCCGGCTCGACGTTCGCTGGATCCCGGTCGCGGCGGGGCTCGCCGGCACGCTGGTGGTGGTCGGCGCGACGCCGTCGCCGGACGCGCAGGCCGCCGGCACGGCCAAGCCGGTGAGCTACCTGCGCGGCGCCCAGAACGCCGACGGCGGCTTCGGCGGCGCGCCCGGCCAGTCCTCGTCCGGCCTCTACACCGGCTGGACCGCGCTCGGGCTCGCCGCCGCCGGCCACAACCCGGCTGACGTGAAGCGCGGCGGCACCAGCGTCCTCGGCTACCTCGAGGCGCACGTCAAGGACGTCTCCGACCTCGGCGAGCTCGAGCGCACGATCCTCGTCCTGACCGCGTCGGGGCAGAGCCCGCGGACGTTCGGCGGCCGCGACCTCGTCGCCGAGGTGCTGCGCAAGCAGGCGCCCGGCGGCGCCTTCGCCGCCCGGGTCAACACCACCGCCTTCGCCGTGCTGGCCCTGCGCGCCGCCGGCCGCCCGGCCACGGCGCGGCCGGTGCGGCGCGCCGTCGCCTGGATCGCCGGCCAGGCCAACCCCGACGGCGGCTACAACTTCGCCGGCAAGGGCGGCCCGTCCGGGGTCGACGACACCGGCGCCGCCGTCCAGGCGCTGGTCGCGGGCGGCCGGCGCGGCACCCGGGTCGTGCAGCGCGCCGTGCGCTTCATCCTGCGCCGGCAGCAGCCCGACGGCGGCTTCCCGCTCGCCACGGGCGGCGCCTCCAACGCGCAGTCGACCGCCTGGGCGATGCAGGCGCTGATCGCGGCCGGGCGCAAGGTCGCCGATGTGCGCCGCGGCGGGTCGCGCAGCCCGGACGCTTACCTGCGTTCGCTGACCGGCGCGGACGGCGCCGTGCGCTACTCGCGGACCTCGAAGCAGACGCCGGTGTGGGTCACCGGCCAGGCGCTGACCGCGCTCGCCGGGAAGCCGTTCCCGCTCGCCCGCGTGGCGCGCGCGGCCCACGCGGCGCGGCCCACGGCCGCCCGGCCGGCGCCGACGGCGCGACCCGCTCCGAGATCGACGGCGGCCCCGACCCCGGCGCCGACGACGGCCCCGGAGTCACGGCGCAGCGCCATCTCCGACGCCGAACTGGAAGCCGCGGCGCGCCGCGCCGGCACCGCCGCCGGCCTCCTGACGCCGCTCGTCCTCTGAGTCAACGGGACGACGCACCCGTACGCCCGTTCGTATACGGTCTCGCGACGCATGAGGATCGGAATACCGAAGGAGACCGCGCCTGGGGAGCGGCGGGTCGCCATGGTGCCGGATGTCGCGAAGCGCCTGGTGGGCGCCGGGCACGACGTGCTCGTGGAGCGCGGCGCCGGGGCCGAGGCGGCCATCCCCGACCAGGCGCTCGAGAACGCTGGAGCCACGATCGTCGACGCCGACGCCGCCTGGGGCGCCGACGTCATCGCGAAGGTGGCGAAGCCCGAGGACGGTGAGGTGAGCCGCCTCAAGGGCGACTCCGTGCTCGTCGGCTTCCTCGCCCCGCTGACCGCAGGCCCGACCACGAAGGCGATCGCCGCCACCGGCGCGACCGCGTTCGCCATGGAGGCGGTGCCGCGCATCTCGCGCGCGCAGTCGATGGACGCGTTGTCGTCGCAGGCGACGGTCGCCGGCTACCTGGCCGTGATCATCGCCGCCGACGAGATGCCGCGCTTCTTCCCGATGCTGATGACCGCGGCGGGGACGATCCCGCCCGCGCAGGTGCTCGTGCTGGGCGCCGGCGTCGCGGGCCTGCAGGCGATCGCGACGTCGCGCCGGCTCGGCGCCGTCGTCACCGCCTTCGACGTCCGCTCGGCGGTCAAGGAGCAGATCAACTCGCTCGGCGCCAAGTTCTTCGAGGTCGAGGGCCTCGGCGACGCGGAGGGCGAAGGCGGCTACGCCCGCGAGCTCACGCCGGAGGAGCAGGACCGCCAGCGCGAAGCCCTGACGGTGCAGATGCACAAGTCCGACGTGATCATCACGACCGCGCTGATCCCGGGCCGTCCCGCACCCAAGCTCGTCTCCAAGGCGGCCGTCGACGGCATGAAGCCCGGCGCGGTGATCGTCGACCTGGCCGGCGAGGCGGGCGGCAACTGCGAGCTCTCCAGGCCCGGTGAGACCTACACGACCGACAACGGCGTCATCATCGCCGCGCCGCTGAACCTGCCGTCGCACATGGCCGAGCACGCGTCGCAGCTGTACGCCAGGAACGTCCAGTCGCTGCTCGAGCTGATGACGGACAAGGAGTCCGGCGCGCTCACGCTGGACTTCGAGGACGACATCATCAAGGGCGCGTGCATCACGCGGGACGGCGAGATCGTCCACGAAGGCGCCCGCAAGGCCGCCGAGTCCGAGGGGAGCTAGGCCATGAGTCTGGTGTTGGAGATCGCCATCCTCGTGCTGGCGGCGTTCGTCGGCTTCGAGGTCATCTCGAAGGTGCCGAACACGCTGCACACGCCGCTGATGTCGGGCACGAACGCCATCCACGGCATCGTCGTGCTCGGCGGGCTGCTGCTGATCGGGCGCGCGGGCGGCTTCCTCAACGACCTGCTGCTCGTGATCGCCATCGCGTTCGGCACGATCAACGTCGTCGGCGGCTTCCTGGTCACCGACCGCATGCTCGGCATGTTCAAGGGCAAGAAGGCCGCGGAGGTCAAGAAGGCCGCCGACGAGGAGGCCGCGGCGTGATCTTCGCTTCCTTCCTGCAGGACCCGGACTTCATCAACGCGCTCTACATCGTCGCGTTCACGTTGTTCATCCTCGGGCTGCGGATGCTCCGCGGGCCGCGCACGGCGGTCACCGGCAACCAGGTCGCCGCGGTCGGCATGGCGGTCGCCGTGGTGGCGACGCTGCTCATCAGGGGCAACGGCGACTGGGGCCTGATGGTGCTCGGCGTGGCCATCGGGACGGCGATCGGCGTCCCCGCCGCGCGCAGCGTGAAGATGACCGCGATGCCGCAGATGGTCGCGCTGTTCAACGGCGTGGGCGGCGGAGCGGTCGCGTTGATCTCGATCACCGAGTACCGGGAGCAGCTCGCCGAGCTGGGCAAGAACCCGCCGCTCGACTTCCTGATCCCGTCGCTGTTCGCCGCCATCATCGGCTCGATCTCGTTCTGGGGCTCGCTGGTCGCGTTCGCCAAGCTGCAGGAGCTGATCTCGGGGCGACCGGTGAAGCTGCCGGGCGGATCGCTGGTCAACGTCGTGCTGCTGAGCATCGCGGTGCTGCTCGCGATCGTGATCGCGGCCGGCACGGAGTCCGAGGGCCTGTTCTGGCTCATCCTCGTGACGGCCGGCGCACTCGGCGTGCTGGCCGTGCTGCCGATCGGCGGGGCGGACATGCCGGTCGTCATCTCGACCCTGAACGCGTTCACCGGCCTGTCGGCGGCAGCGGCGGGCATCGCGCTCAACAACGTCGCGCTGATCGTGGCGGGCATGCTCGTGGGCGCGTCCGGCTCGATCCTGACCAAGCAGATGGCCGAGGCGATGAACCGGTCGATCGGCAACGTGTTCTTCGGCGGCTTCGGCTCGGGCGGCGGCAGCCTGCCGGGCGCGACCGGCGACGACGGGATCGACCGCACGGTGCGCTCCACCAGCGCCGCCGACGTCGCGCTGCAGCTGTCCTACGCGCGACTGGTCGTCGTGGTGCCGGGCTACGGCATGGCGGTCGCCCAGGCCCAGCGCGCGGTCGCCGACCTCGCCACCGCGCTCGAGAAGCGCGGCGTGGAGGTGCTGTTCGCGATCCACCCGGTCGCGGGCCGCATGCCGGGCCACATGAACGTGCTGCTCGCCGAGGCCGACGTGCCGTACGACAAGCTCAAGGAGATGGACGACATCAACGCGGAGTTCGCCCGCACCGACGTCGCCCTGATCATCGGCGCCAACGACGTGACGAACCCGGCGGCGCGCAACGTGCCGGATTCGCCGATCTACGGCATGCCGATCCTCGACGTCGACAAGTCGGGCTCGGTGATCGTGCTCAAGCGGTCGATGTCCTCCGGCTTCGCCGGCATCGACAACCCGCTGTTCTACGACTCCAAGACGCAGATGCTCTTCGGCGACGCCAAGGCGTCGGTCGGCGAGGTGCTCTCGGAAGTCCAGTCGCTTTAGCCGGTTTAGGCGGGGAGCGGCGGCGGGGCCGAGAGGCCCGGCGCGGGCATCGGGTGCGACACGGCGGCGAAGAAGTCCGGCGCTGCTTTGGCGGCGGCGGCCGCCGGGTCGGGTGCCGGGTAGGCCCGGGCCACGTCCATCATCCGGTCGCCGCCGAAGCGCAGCATCCGCACGAGCTGGGCCGACAGCTC
>JAXDHL010000619.1:0-3229 GCA_034664525.1 Solirubrobacteraceae bacterium | reverse complement strand
TGGGGCCCGCGGCTCAGCGCGTCGGGCCGGAAGCGCACGTGGATCTGCAGGTCCCCGTGGCGGCGCGGATCGCGCCCGACCGTGGCCGCGGCAAGCTGGACCGGCGACGGCCGCGGGACGTGCGCGTCGACCGTGTAGGAGTCGCCGGAGGACAGGTTCGCGGCGCCGTCGGCGATCCAGCGGCCCGGGATCGCGTCGGGTTGCACGTGCGTCGAGGCGCCACGGACGTCGAGGATCGTCCCGGCGCCGACCACGGTCGGCGTCCGCAGCCGCTTCAGCGCCACCGTGAGCTTCGCGTTCCACTGCGTGTGGCGGCGCCAGTCGGCGGGCAGATCGTCGGTCGGCTTGTCGCCCGGGCGGTCCGCGCCGTCGCCGGCGACCCACTCGCGCCCGTCGAACTGCGACAGCGTGTCGGCCTTCCAGTACAGCGGGACCGGCGACCGCACGCGGAACAGCTCGGCACCGTCGCGCGGCCAGCTGATCGGGCCGTAGGTGTGCGACCAGTCGAACGCGATCGGCCGCCCGCCGGCGAACTGCTCCGAGAACGCCTTGTAGTCGAACCACGGGTCCTCGCGGTCGGCGGCGCCGCCGAGCGGGACCGCCACGAGCAGCGTCGCGGCGCCGAGCACCGCGAGGCCGAGGCCGGGCCGGCGCTTCATGCGCTCCGCCCACAGGAACGCGGCGGTGAGCACGGCGAGCGCCATCCCGAGCGTCGCCGCGTGCGCCACGCCGATCGACACCACCGGCGACGCGGCGAGCACGAGCAGCAGCGCGAGCGCCGGCCCGCGGCCGCCGGCACGGCCATTCGCGCCCGGCCACATCGCGGCCGCCGCCGCCGCCCAGCACAGGCCGGCGCCGGCCAGCTGGACCGTCGCCAGCACCCACGGGTCGCGCCCGATGTAGGGGAGGCGCACCGTGTTGAGCGCCTGGACGCCCTCGACGACCCCGTTCCCGAGCTCGTCCCAGTGGCGCGGCAGCACGTAGCGCAGCTCGAGTCCCGACAGCGCGACGGCGAGCGCGGCGCCGGCGAGCGCCACGGCGATGGCGACGGGCCAGGCCCAGCGGCGCGCCAGCGCAGGCACGCGGATCAGCGCGGCACCGGTCACGGTTCCGGCCAGCACCCACAGCAGCGGTCGCAGCGCCGAGGCGCCCTCGACGTAGCGGCTCCACTGCAGTGCCCCGACCGCCGCGAACAGCGCGTAGGCCGCGAGGCGGGCGCGCGGGGCCGGCGTCAGGGGCGCGGGACGGCGCACATGCTGAGCATGGCACCAGCCGCGTGCGGCGTGTCAGGCGCCGCGCCTATCCGCGGTCGGGACGGTCCGGGTAGACGTCGTCGATCGTCGCGAGCGGGAGGTATGGCGCGCCGCCCGACGCCTCCCGGATCGCCTGCGCGCCGCCGGCCAGGCGGTCGAGGATCGCGACGACGCCGACGATCGTCAGCCCCGCCTCGCGCACCGCCTCGATCGCCTGCACCGTCGATCCGCCGGTGGTGACCACGTCCTCGACGATCAGGCAGCGCTCGCCCGGCTCGAGCGGCGGCCCCTCGATCTTGCGCTGCAGCCCGTGCGCCTTGGTCTCCTTGCGGATGAAGAAGGCCTTCACCTCGGCCCCGCCGGCGAGCGCCGCGCAGGCCGGCGCGTCCGCACCCATGGTGAGCCCGCCGACGGCGGTCGCCCCGGTCTCCCGCGCCTGCTCGGCCACCAGCTCCGCGAGCGCCCGGAAGCCGGCCGGGCGCAGGACGGCACGCTTGGCGTCGACGTAGTACTGGGCGGTCCGCCCGGATGTCAGCGTGACCTCGCCGACGATCACGGCGTGGTCGCGCAGCTCGGCGATCAGGGTGCTCTGGGCGGAAGCCATCGCGGCGCCACCATAGGCGCGGGAGCGGATGGCCGGGACGGCGCGGACACGCTCACCGCGGCCGCGACCGCAATCGTCAGCGCGGGGGCGGCGATCACCGCCGCGATGCCTTGCCCGGCCGTCCAGTGCAGCGTCGCGGCGAGCGCCAGCGCGTTGTTGAAGGCGTGCACGCCCATGCCGGGCAGCAGCGAGCCGGTGCGGCGGTAGAGCAGGCACAGCAGGAAGCCGAGGACGGCGAGCGGGACGAGGAAGACCGCATCCGTGCCGCCCGCGTGGACGAGCCCGAAGGAGATGCCGGTGACGATCGCGGCCGGCACCCAGTGCATCACCCCGCGCAGCGCGCCGAACAGGAAGCCGCGGAAGAACAGCTCCTCCGCGATCGGGGCGATCACGGCGACCAGGACCGCGACGAAGGCGAGGTTGAAGCTCGAGTCGCGCGCCCCGAGCTGCTGGGCGAGGTCGTCGGTCTGCTTGATGTCGAGCACCGCCTGCCACACGAGCAGGAAGCCGAAGAAGGCGACGAACGCCACGAAGGCCAGCAGCAGCGAGCGGCCCACCCGCACGTGGCGCCGCAGTCCGAGGTCCCAGCGCGGCCGGCGGCTCGTCAGGCGCGCGACCGCGAACACCCCGCCGATCAGCGCGAGGTCCTGTCCCAGCGTCGCAAGCAGGACGGCGCGGTCCGGCAGGTTGTTGGCGTTCCAGCCGGCGGCGACGCCGATGATCGCGACGACGATCCCGGCGCCCAGGAAGACCGCCAGGCCGGTCAGGAACGGCGCGTACCAGGGGAACGGCGGCGCGGCGTCCGGGTCCGCATCCGGCGGAGTCGCCACCGGGGGCTCGTGCAACGTCGCCATCCCCTACGAGGGTAGTTCGGCCAGTGATCTGATCACCCGGGCGCCGCCCGGGCGCGCGGCGAGCGTCCCGTCGCGGTCGAGCAGCACCGGCGTCACGCCGGCGGCGCGCGCCCCGGCCACGTCGGCCTCCGGCGTGTCCCCAACGAGCCAGGCGTCGGGGGCGGCGACGCGGGCCAGCCGCAGCCCGCGCCGCAGCGGTGCCGGGTCCGGCTTGGCGGCGCCGCACTCGGCACTCGAGATCGCGCCGTCGAGCAGGGCATCCAGCCCGCTGCGGGCGAGCACCTCATGCAGCGACACGTCCCAGTTGGAGACCACGACGAGCCGGATCCCCGCCGCCCGCGCGGCGCGCAGCGCCGGCGCCGTGTCCTCGAACGGCGTGAACACCAGCGCCTCGAGCAGCGCCTCGACCGTCACCGGCCGCCCGAGCGCCTCGGACACCACGGCGGCGCAGGCGCGCCGCAGCCGCCGCAGCGACGGCCGGTCGACGGCGGTGTGCATGTGAGCGCGGTAGAACGCGA
>JAXDHL010000618.1:0-3269 GCA_034664525.1 Solirubrobacteraceae bacterium | reverse complement strand
CCTCGAGCGCGACGAAGGTCACGCCGTCCGGGAACGAGTCCGCGAGCCGGTGGCCGAGCTCGACCGCGAGCCGAGTCTTGCCCGAGCCACCGGGGCCGACGATCGAGATCAGCCGCTCGTCGGCCAGAGCGCGTGCGGCCAGCGCCTCCACGTCCGCCTCGCGCCCGACCAGCCCGCCGCCGGCGGGCAGCACCACGCGCGACCGCACGAGCGTTCGCGGCGGCGGGAACGCCTCCGGCCCGGCGCCGTCGACCACCAGCTGGAAGAGCGGCTGCGGGTCGGGGAAGTCCTTCAGGCTGTGCTCGCCGAGCGACGCCAGCTCCGGGCCGGCGCCGGCCAGCGCGCGCGTCGCGGCGGACGCCAGCACCTGCCCGCCGTTCGCCGCAGCCGCGACCCGCGCCGCGTAGTGGACGTCGGCGCCCAGGTACTGGCCGTCGCGGACCTGCGGCGTGCCGGTGTGCAACCCCATGCGCACCCGCACGGGCGCGCCCGGCCAGTCGTGGGCGGCGATCGCCCGCTGCCCGTCGGCCGCCGCGGCGAGCGCGGCCCGCGCCTCTGAGAAGGCGATGAAGAACGCGTCCCCCTCGGTGTCGACCTCGGTCCCGCCGTGGCGCGCCCACGCGTCGCGCAGGAGGCGATGGTGGTCGGCGAGCGCGTCGCCGTAGCGGTCGCCGAGCGCGTGCAGGAGCGCGGTCGAGCCCTCGATGTCGGTGAACAGGAGGGTCACGGTGCCGGTCGGCAGCTTGCGGGCCACGGCCGGGATTCTTGACCATCCCTTTGCCCGCTGCTGGCAGACTGCTTGGACCAGCTCGTTCAGGTTCTGTGCATGAAGACCGCCGTGATCGCACTCACCGCCGCCGGAGCGCTCGTGCTCCCCGCCGGTGCCTCCGCCGCCACCCGCTCGTTCGAGGGGTCCATCGTCTCCGTCAACCGCGCCGCGAAGACGTTCCGCATCTCCGACGCCGAGCGCGGGGTCAAGCGCATCGACGTCGTCGCATCCACGAGCTTCCACGACCTGTCCGGGCTGTCCGCCCTGCACACGGGGTCGGCGAACATCGAGGTCATCGCGCGCCGGCGCGCCGGGCGCTGGGTCGCCGTGATCGTCGAGCGCTCAGGCGGTGGCGGCAGCCACAAGGGCGGCGGCGGCAGCGAGGACACCTGAGCCGCCGGGCTCAGGCGACGCCGCGGGGCCGCATCGGGACGCCGGCCGCCGCCAGCTCCTCCCGCACCGCGTCGATCGACCACTCGCCGTAGTGGAAGATCGACGCGGCCAGCACCGCGTCGGCGCCGGCCGCGATCCCGTCGGCCATGTGCTGCGGGCCACCGACGCCGCCCGAGGCGATCACCGGCACGTCGACCGCCTCGGCGACCGCGCGCACGAGCTCGAGGTCGTAGCCGTCCTTGGTCCCGTCGCGATCCATCGAGGTGAGCAGGATCTCGCCCGCCCCGCGCTCGACGCCTTCGCGGACCCAGGACAGCGCGTCCAGTCCCGCGGGCGTGCGGCCGCCGGCGGTGAAGACCTCCCAGCCGTCGCCGTCCGAGCGCCGCTTGGCGTCCACGGCGAGCACCACGCACTGGTCGCCGAACACCTTCGCCATCTCCCCCAGCAGCGCCGGCCGGGCGACCGCCGCCGAGTTCACCGACACCTTGTCGGCGCCGGCGTCGCGCACCGCCTGCGCGTCGCCGACGCTCCGCACGCCGCCGCCGATCGTGAACGGGACGAACACCTCATCGGCGGCCCGCCGCGCCAGCTCGACGACCGTCGCCCGCTTGTCCGAGGTCGCGGTGATGTCGAGGAACACCAGCTCGTCGGCGCCGTGCCGGTCGTAGAAGGCCGCGAGCTCGACCGGATCGCCGGCGTCGCGGATGTCGATGAACTTCGTGCCCTTGACGACGCGGCCGGCGTCGACGTCCATGCACGGGATGATCCGCTTGTAGTGCACGGGCCGGAGGGTATTGCGACGACTGCGCGCCAGCAGCTCCAGGGACGAGCGATACTGTCGAGGGAGCGCCATGAGCGTCGTCATGTACGTCAAGCCGGGATGCCCGTATTGCGAGGCGGCGCGCGCGGACTTCGCGGCGCGCGGTGAGCCGTTCGAGGAGCGCGACGCCACGGCCGACGCGGCCTGGAAGGCCGAGCTCATGGGCTACACGCGCAACGTCGCGGTCGTGCCGACCATCGTGCGCACGAACGGCGGCGAGCACGTGCAGGTCGGGTTCCCGCCGGGGCGCGGTTGACGGGTGCACTGAGCGGCCGGTCGGCCGCTGCGGCGACGGCTCACCCGCGAACCCCATCAGGGTCATTCCCGATGGCGCGGCGTCGGCCCGCGGCGGATCATCACCACATGACCACTGACTCCTCCCCCACCGCCATCCGCCCGCTGCTGCGCTCCACCACCGACACGAAGGTGGCCGGTGTGTCCGGCGGTCTCGGGCGCTACTTCGCCGTCGACCCCGTGCTGTTTCGCGTCGGCTTCGTCGTCACCGCCCTGCTCAGCGGCGCCGGTCTGCTCGCCTATCTCGTCCTGTGGGCGATCGTTCCCCGCGACGACCGGGCGCCGGCGACGGCCGTCCCCGCTTAGCCTGGCTTAGCGCCTCGACCAGCCGGGGCCTGGCCACCGCTCGCAGCCGACGTCGACACTAGGCTTGCGGCGGTGGCCGCGGCTCCGCTCGAACTGCCCGTGCTCTCGGACGGCGTGGTGCGGTTACGAGCCTTCTCCGAGGCGGACGCACCGGCGCTCGCCGCGATCTGGCGCGACCCGGCGATCCGCGCCCGCAACGACGTGCCTCGGCCGTCCCGGGCGGCGGCACGCGACTGGGTGGCGCGCAGCGCGGCGAGAGCCGCGGCCGGTGTGGCCTGGGAGTGGGCGATCGTGGACGCGGCCAGCGGCGAGCTGGCCGGCCGCCGGGCGCTCAAGGACATCGACTGGACGCATCGCCGGGCGGTCGCAGCGACGTGGGTCGCCCCCGGCTGGCGGGGCCGCCAGTTCGCCGCCCGGTCGCTTCGCCTGGCAGCTGCGCACGCGTTCGCGCACGGGATGGTGCGCATCCACGGCGACTGCGAGACCGACAACGCGGCGGCCTTCCGCAGCCTGCTGGCCGCCGGCATGCGCCACGAGGGGACGCTGCGCGCCTGCTTCGTGACCGCGGCGGGCGTGCCCGTCGACGAGCACGTGTTCGGCATGCTGCCCGCGGACCTCGCCGGCGCACCGGCGCTCCGGTCGTGACGGCGCTCGATCTCCGGCTCGCCGACGGCCGGGTGCTGCGGG
>JAXDHL010000617.1:0-5152 GCA_034664525.1 Solirubrobacteraceae bacterium | reverse complement strand
AATGGCTCGTGAAGACGCGGTCGAACGACCCGTCCTCGAACGGCAGCGGGATGCCCTCGCCCTGCACGACGCGCGCGCCCGGCACCCGCCCGCGCGTGATCTCGACCATCCGCGGCGCCTGGTCGAGTGCCGTCACCTCGCCGGCCAGCGAGAGCGTCAGGTACCCCGTGCCGCACGCGACGTCGAGCACGCGCACCGGTGGAAGCGAGGCGACCACGGCGCGCAGCGCCTCGCGATCCGCCTCCCAGCCGGGTCGGGCGCGGTCGGCGAACAGGCCGGTGCCGAGCCACCACGAGTCGTATTCCGCGGCGCGCCGATCGTAGTAGTCGCGCATCGCGCCGCCGGCATCGGTTAGCCGGTCGCTGGTCATGGGGTGGCCTGCGTGACGGGAACCTGGGTGGGGAGCGGGGAGCCGGTCGCCGACGGCGATTCCGACGGCAGCGCCGAGTTGGCCTGCGCCCGCCGGGCGAGCGCGATCGTGGCCGGGTTGAGCGGGTCGATGCCCAGCGCCCGCAGCGTGTCGCGGCGGACGGCCGCGCGATCGAGCCGGGCGAAGTCGACGCGCGCGAGCCGGATCCAGCCGTCCACCGAGTCCGGCTGGCGGCGCAGCGCATCGGTCAGCCGCGCCCGGGCCTCGTCGAGCCGGCCCCGGCGCTCGGCGATCGTGGCGGCGGCGAACAGCGGCTCGACCGCGAGCGGGTTCAGCTGCGAGGCCAGCTGGGCCGACGCGGCGGCGCTCGCCAGCCGCGCGTCGGACACCTGATCGGCGCCGACGGTCCCGAGCGCGTCGGCGGTCTCGGTCCTGGCGATCGCCGGCAGCGCGGCCGAGACCGCGACGAGCACGGCGGCGACCACGGCGGCGGCCAGCGCCGGCCCGCGCGCGGCCACCGGGCGCGCCGTCGTCGCGGGTCGCGCGGCGAGCACGCCCAGGCACAGCAGCATCGGCATCGTGACCGCGGGGATGTCCCAGTCCCAGTCGTAGAACGCGTGCACCGCCCAGGCGACCCCGACCGCCAGCAGGGCGGCCGCGGCGCCACGGCCGGGCGGCGCGTCGCGCAGCGCCCACGGCTCGCGGCGCACGCCCGCCAGCGCCGCCGCCAGCAGCGCGAGCACGGCGCCGCCGCCCAGCAGCAGCCCGACCAGCCCGGTCTCCGCGAGCCACTGCAGCGGCACCGAGTGCGGCTGCTGCACGCTCAGCAGCTGGCGGCGGTAGAGCCGGTGCGTGACCGGGAACGAGCCGGCGCCCCAGCCCGCGAGCGGCTTGGCCGACCACGCCCCCGCGGCCTCCTCCCACCACGTCCAGCGGTTGCCGGAGTTGCCGCTCAGCAGCCGGTTCGGGTCGGTGACCCGGGCGACCTTGTCGGCCGACTTGAAGGAGTCGAACGCGTCGGCGGCCTTGCCGCTGGCGATCGCGCCGAGCACGCCGAGACCGAGCAGCACGGCGGCGGCGACCACGACCGGCCGGCCGGCCGCGCGCCCGCGCTCGGGCGTGAAGCGGCCTCCCTCGAGCGCGATCAGCAGCCGCCCCCAGAGCGCCAGGCCGATGGCGACCAGGACGAGCGTGACGAAGACCACCAGCGCGTCGTCCTCGCGGCGGGCGAGCGGCACGACGTCTGCGGTCAGGTCCGGCCGCGACAGCGCGACCCCGAGCGGCAGCGCGGACGCGACCAGCGCCGACGCGAAGAACACGACCGTCCGCACCCGTTCCGTGGTCAGCGCCACCAGCACGACCAGGCCGGCGGCCAGGGCGAGGATGCCGCCCCGCGAGTAGGTCATCCCCACCACCAGTACGAGCACGAGCACGCCGAGCAGCGCGCCGACCCGGCGCCCCGGACGGCGCCGCGGATCGGCGGCGAGCTGCAGCATCGGCAGCAGCCCGGTGACGCAGAACAGCGCGAGCGCGTTCCAGTACCCGAGCGGCGCCCGGAGCCGGTTGTAGACGTCGGCCTGGTCGAGGTCGATCAGCGATCCGATGTGGATCCCCGGCAGCGTCTTGCCGCCCAGCGCGTACAGCGCCACCGGGATCGACACCAGCGCGAGCAGGCGCGCGACGCGCTCGCGCGCCCGCGGGAGCGAGGACCCGAGCACGAGCCCGCAGACGAGCACCAGCCCGTAGGCGATCGTGCGGTTCAGCTCGGCCCAGGAGCGGTCCGGCGCGACGCTCCAGGCGATGCTCGCCCCGGTCCAGACCGCGAAGCCGCCGAGCAGCGCGACCCCCGCCCAGCCGAGCGGCGACGCCCGCAGCGCGAGCCCGTTGCCGTACAGCCAGGCGGCGCACGCGCCGGTGGCGATCACCGCGAGCGCGAGCTGCAGCCGGCTCTCGGCCGGGAGGTCGGTTGCCCCGTTGGCGAACGCCGCGTAGAGCAGGCAGGCCGCGATGGCGACCAGCAGCACGCGCGCGGACCGCGGCGCGGCGGGGTTCGGCGCCGCCGTCGCCGGCGATCCGGCACCGGCGCGCGGGCGGACATGGGGCGTTGCGGCGACCATGGGCGCGAGGGCGCCGGACGCTAGCATCGGCCTCGTGCGCGGGACACTGCCGATCCGTGCGCTCGCGCTGGCGGGCGTGCTGCTCGCGAGCCTCGCGCCGGCGGCCCGCGCCCAGACCACGGCGGCCCAGAAGGCGGCGCAGCAGGTCTACCAGGACTACGCCGGGGACGGGCGCATCGACCCGTGCAAGCATGCCTCGAAGGACCTCCAGCTGGCGCTGGACAACGTCCCGCCGGACATCGAGCAGTACGCGTCGGAGTATCCGGCGGAGATCCAGAACGCGATCGAGGCGCGGGCGCGGGGCGACTGCGCCGGCTCGAAGTCGTCGGCGGCCGCACCGGTGGTCGCGCCCGGCGGGAGCGCGCCGGCAGCCACCCCGGCGGCCACGGCGGCGCCGGCCGCGGCGCCGGCCCAGGTCGCCACCAAGACCGTCGTCCCCGCCCCCCCGGGCCCGGGCTCGACCGCTGCCGCCGCGGCGGCCACCCCGGCCGCGACCGCGATCGACACCGAGCTCGCGTCCGCGCGGGCGTCCAACGACGCACCGGTCCCCGTGCTCCTGCTGGGCATCCTCGTCGCGGCGCTCACGCTGACCGCGCTGCTGCTCGCGGCGATGCGGCGCTTCGGGATCGCCGAGGACCGCCTGGCGCCGGTCGGTCACGCCTGGCGCGAGGCCCGCTGGCGCGCCGGCGGGACCTGGGAGGACTTCGTCGACTGGGTCCGGACCGGTCGCTAACCGGCCAGCAGCGCCTGCGTGACCGCCTCCGGCTCGCTCAGCGCGTTGAGGTGACCGCCGGGCACCTCGGTCACGTCGATCCCGATCCGCTCCTGGGCGACGCGACGCTGGAACTCGAGCGGGAAGAACCGGTCGCCGCGGCCGGCGAGCACGGTGGTCGGGACGTCGGGCCAGCGCTCGAATCCGCACGGCTGCTCGAACGCGATGTCGGCCTCGTCGCGCTGGAGCTTCGCGCCGGCGGCCGCGACCTCCGGCGGCACGTCGTGCAGGAAGTAGGTCTCGAGGTCGACCGCCTCCGGGTACCCGTGCTCGCGCGCGGCGGCCAGGCGAGCCGCCTGCGAGCCGGTGTTCTCCCACCAGTCGCCGGCCGTCTCGCCCGGCGCGGGCACCATGGCGTTCAGAAGCACCAGCCGCGCGAGCGGCAGCCGGCCAGCCGCGTGCAGGGCCGTGAAGGCGCCCATGGACTGGGCGACGACGACGACCGCATCCCGGCCCGCGACCGCCTGCTCGATGAGATCCGCGTACGCGTCCAGGCCGGCCGCCGGGTCGTCGGCGGGCAGATCGACGGCGATCGGCTCGTGGCCGGCCGCCCGCAAGAGCGCGGCGACGCGGTGCCAGTACCAGGCGGCGCCGCCGGCGCCCGGGATCAGGATGAAGGGGCTCATAGCGCAGCGGCGATCAGGGTCGTTGTCGGGCCTCGGAACACGGTCCGAACCCTAGACTGGGAGAAGAGATTTTCCCCTTCGGAGCGAGGTGAACGGCCAATGGACATCCGATCCGTCTGGTCCACGCGCAACCATCGGCGACCCCTGTAACGGAGTCCGAAGGCCGCCAATCCCGACCGCAAGGACCTAAGGCGAAGGAGCATCATCCGCATGGCCGTCGAGCACACCCCGCAAACCGCCCTCCCCGCCGCCCCGCGCGCCGGTGAGGCCATCTCCGTGAGGCGTGTGTTCACGCAGGCCGGCGTCCATCCGTTCGAGTCCGTCGAGTGGGAGATCCGGGACGCCAAGATCGGTCATGGCGACAAGGTCGTCTTCCACCAGCCCGATGTCGAGTTCCCGGCCACCTGGTCGCAGAACTCCACCAACATCGTGGCCCAGAAGTACTTCCGCGGGCAGCTCTCCTCGCCCACGCGCGAGCGCTCGGTCAAGCAGATGATCTCGCGCGTCGCCGGCACGATCGCCGACTGGGGCCGCGAGCGCGGCTACTTCGCCACGGCGGAGGACGGCGACGCGTTCGAGGCCGAGCTCGCCTACATCCTGTTGCACCAGATGGCGGCGTTCAACTCGCCCGTCTGGTTCAACGTCGGGTTCGAGGAGCAGCCGCAGTGCAGCGCCTGCTTCATCCTGTCCGTCGAGGACACGATGGACTCGATCCTCGACTGGAACACGCGCGAGGGGCGGATCTTCCGCGGCGGCTCCGGGTCGGGCATCAACCTGTCCAACATCCGCGGGTCGATGGAGCCGCTGTCCAAGGGCGGGACCGCGTCCGGCCCGGTCTCGTTCATGCGCGGCGCCGACTCGTGGGCGGGCACGATCAAGTCGGGCGGCAAGACACGCCGCGCCGCCAAGATGGTCGTGCTCGACATCGACCACCCGGACATCCGCGAGTTCATCTGGTGCAAGGCCAAGGAGGAGAAGAAGGCCAACGCCCTGCGCGACGCCGGCTTCGACATGTCGATCGACGGTGAGGGCTTCACGTCGATCCAGTACCAGAACGCGAACAACTCGGTCCGGGTCACGGACGAGTTCATGCACGCGGTCGAGCACGACCAGGACTGGCATCTGATCGCGCGCAAGACAGGCGAGCCGATCGGCGAACCGATCCCGGCGCGCCAGCTGATGCGCGAGATCGCCGACGCCGCGTGGCAGTGCGCCGATCCGGGCGTGCAGTACGACACGACGATCAACCAGTGGCACACGTCGCCGA
>JAXDHL010000616.1:0-2703 GCA_034664525.1 Solirubrobacteraceae bacterium | reverse complement strand
TCGGACCTGGACCACCGGTCTGGCCGGCATGGAGGTCCGTGCCGACCATCCGCGTCCTCCGTCACCCCAATGTCATTGCATCGGACCCAGGCGGTCCGGGATTCGAGTCCCGAGCTCCACCTCGGTTGAAGCCCCGCTGATTGGTGGGGTTGTGTCGGTCGGCGCAGCGGTCCGGCGACATCGGCCACCGGAATACATCGGGCCCGCGACGGGTAGGACCGTGGCCGGAGGGAGGAGTTCCACGTGAGTGGAGCACGCCGGTGGCCGATCGCATCTTGACCGAGGAGGCCCAACGCGCCGACGGCCACGCCGTCGCGAGCGTCCTGCTCGACGTGGACGACCTGCATGTGTCCTACGGCGGGGTGCGGGCTCTGAGGGGCGTCTCGCTCTCCCTCTCGGACGGAGAGATCCTCGCGGTCCTCGGCAACAACGGGGCGGGCAAGTCGACTCTGCTGCGGGCGATCTCCGGGACCCTCGCGCTGCAACGCGGCACGGTCGACCGCGGCTCCGTGAAGCTGGCGGGCCGAACCCTGACCGGCAAGGAGCCCGCCGACATCGTCCGGGCGGGCGTCGTCCAGGTGCCGGAGGGCCGGCGCATCTTCGGTGACCTGACGGTCGACGAGAACCTGCGCGCCGGCACGTTCGGCCGCAGGTCTCGCGATGGGCGAGCGGAGGCGCTTCAGCGTGTCTTCGACCTCTTCCCGCGCCTACAGGAGCGGCGACACCAGCAGGGCAGCCTCCTGTCGGGCGGCGAGCAGCAGATGCTGGCAATCGGTCGCGCGCTGATGGCCGACCCGAAGCTGTTGCTGCTCGACGAGCCGTCGCTGGGCCTCGCGCCCCAGGTCGTCGACCGCATCGCCGAGATCGTGCAGCAGATCAACGAGCAGGGCACCTCGGTCCTGCTCGTCGAGCAGAACGCCGCGATGGCTCTGAAGATCGCCCATCACGCCTTCGTGCTCGAGGTTGGCACCGTCGCCCTGCACGGGCCCGCAAAGGAGCTGGCCGCCAGCGACGAGGTGCGCGCGCGCTACCTCGGCGGCGCGACCGACGAGCAGGTCGAGGAGGTCCACGCCGAGCCGATCGAGCGCGTGACGACGGGCCGGCGGAGCCCGCAGCCGCTCGAGGTGCAGAACGTAGCCGTGCACTTCGGCGGGCTCGTCGCGCTCGACGAGGTGTCCCTGCGCGTCGAGCCTGGCAGCACTCATGCCGTGATCGGACCCAACGGCGCCGGCAAGTCGACGTTGCTCAACGTCATGACCGGCGTCTACCGGCCCACCTCCGGCCGCATCGGCTACGGCACGGCCGTGCTCACCGAGCTGCGCCCTCCGCAGATCGCGGCCCTCGGCGTCAGCCGAACGTTCCAGAACTTGGCGCTCTCGCCGACCGCGACGGTGCGGGAGAATCTCCTGCTCGGCCGGCACCGCCTGTCCAAGACGGGATTTGTCACCGGTGGCCTGCGCGTGCCGCGCGCCCGGCGCGAGCTTGCCGAGCAGGAGCGCGTCGTCGACGGCATGGCCGGGCTACTGGGCTTGACCGAGGTCCTGCACCTGCCCATGGGCGCGCTTCCCTACGGGATGCGCAAGCGCGCCGAGCTCGCGCGGGCGCTGTGCTCGGAGCCGTCCCTGCTGCTGCTCGACGAGCCCGTCGCCGGCATGAACGTCGAGGAGTCCGCGGAGATGGCGCGCACGATCGTGCAGGTGCGCGAGGCGCTCGGCATCTCCATCGTGCTGGTCGAGCACGACATGTCCTTCGTGATGGGTCTCGCCGACCGCGT
This sequence comes from Solirubrobacteraceae bacterium, assembly GCA_034664525.1. GTDB lineage: Bacteria > Actinomycetota > Thermoleophilia > Solirubrobacterales > Solirubrobacteraceae > DATLGB01. The sequence continues at coordinate 929 of JAXDHL010000616.1, read as the reverse complement.
CACCGTCCTCGACTTCGGGCGGGTCATCGCCGACGGGACGCCACACGAGGTCCAGCGCGACCCCGAGGTGCTCCGGGCCTATCTCGGCTCCGGCACCGGAACCAACGAGGTGACCCGAGAGTGAGCCAGTTCATCGAGTTGCTCATCAGCGGCCTCATGCTCGGCTGCATCTACGGGCTTATCGCGATGGGCTTCGTAGTCGTCTTCAAGGCCACCAATGTCGTGAACTTCGCGCACGCCTCGATCGTGATGCTCGGCGCGTTCCTGGTGGCCAAGTGGCACGCCAGCCTGGGCTTCTTCGGCGCGATCGCAGCTTCGGCGGTCGTCTGCGCGGTGGCCGCCGCGCTCCTCGACGCTGCGATCATGCGGCCGCTGCGCCGGCGCGGCGGCGGCATCGACGCGCTGGCGATCATGACCATCGCCCTCAACATCATCATCGGCACCGAGCTCGTGCGCGTCGTCGGCAACGACCTGCTGCCCTCGGGCGCGCCGTGGGGCTCGGACGTCACGAAGATCGCCGGGGCCGCGATTCCCCAGGCGCGCATCGCGGCGGCCATCGTCGCGCTCGTCCTGATGGGGATCTTCTACATGTTGTTCACGCGCTCGGACTGGGGCGTGGCGATGCGCTCGGCCGCGTCGGATCCCGAGGCGGCGGCGCTGATGGGCATCCGGCTCGGGCGCGTCGCGGCGGGCGCGTGGGCGGTGGCGGGAGCGCTTGCCGCCGTCGGCGGCGCGTTCTTCGTCAGCTTCCCCGCCGGGGGCGTGAGCAACACCACCGGCCTGCTGGCCCTCAGCGCGATCCCGGTGGCGGTGCTCGGCGGCCTCGACTCGACGGCCGGCGCCCTGGTCGCCGGCCTGCTGATCGGGGCGGCGCAGACGCTGGCCGCCGGCTACCAGGACGAGCTCTCCTTCCTCGGTCGTGGGCTGTC